>JAGLUM010000001.1 GCA_023134755.1 Fidelibacterota bacterium
CAGGGATTTTCAGTACTCTGTTCAGTGCTGATAATCAGTAAGTTATAAGGCAAGGTGCCCAAAAAGTGACCGGTGAATATTTTCTGTTGCTAATGTACTGTTTTACAAGTATTTAGAACTCGCTAGATTACTTGTTCGGGGGTCTTAAGGGTTACTATTAGATCAAGATGTATGGTTTTTGGGGAGAAGGTCATTTATAAGCGTTTGTAATAGTTAAATTTTCTGATTAAATTATTTCATAAATTAGATAATTAAAAATAAGGTGATACCATGTTTAAAAAAATAATGTTATTAATAATTATTACGTTGCTTCTATATTCACAGAATTTGGATCCGAGTTTAGAGAAATGGATTAATATTGGTTCTTTACAATCCAAATTTCAAGCCGGCGGTTGCGAGCGCGCATACAATAATGCCTATTACGAAGGTATGCGTTGGCCGGCATGGTATTCATATACGGATAATCATGTTATCGATCGTCAGTGGTTGGTGTGCAAAAACTTTACTGATCTTCAAGGACAGTTTTACAGCTATCTTGGGGTATATTTTTCAGCGAGTTGGATTAATCCCGATTATGGTTATCCGGTCATTTTGGAACAGACGGCAAAATTTGAGACGCCTGTGGTAAAGGTTGATAATATTGATCGTGATTACAACGATTATGTAGATACATATCATTCAAACAATGTCAGTTATGAAAGGAAACTGGTTAATGTTTTTAATAGCTATTTGGGTATTGAATATACCAGGACGATCTACGGTTATAGTCAACAGTATCACGATAATTATTTTATAACGGAATATGTACTAAAAAACACCGGTAATACGGATTATGATGCCGATATCGAACTACCAAACAACAGCATTGAAGGTTTACTTTTTGGTATGATGCCCCGCTATGCGACCAGCCGCGAAGTTGGTTATGTTGTAAGTGGTCAAATGACCTGGGGTAAAGATCAATGGGTCTCTTTCATGGACATTGATGATGTCAATACCTATAACCCTGATTCGTTACGCTGTTTCTGGACTTGGTTTGGACAAAATTCCGATATCTCTTCCGCATGGGATCACATGGGTGGCCCTGATGGTGGAAATGGGAGTTTGTTCAATAGTAAAGCTGGCCGTTTAACAGGTCCGCAGTTTGCTGGAATGGCTTTCCTCCATGCGGATAAATCGGCTACGGATAAAAGTGATGACACGAGTCAGCCCAAAACCCTTAGCTGGCATGGTGGTGACTCTTATCCTTCCGTTTACGGCAAGAGTGAAAGCGACTCAAAGAACCTGTATGATATGCTAACATGGACTGCTGAATATTCAGATGCCGAAAGCGGTTTTGGTAAAGGTGATACGATTCCCATGGTAGGCCTTGACGCCATGCGCAAACCTTACGGTGATGAAAAACCACAAGCCGACTTTGAAGCAAGTAAGAAAAATGATAGAGGCGGAGCTGCTGCCTTGGTAGCTTTCGGCCCTTATGATCTGGAAATTGGTGAAAGCGTACGTATCGTACTTGTTGAGGCCGTAAGCGGTCTTGATAGACAAAAATGTGTTGAGGTTGGTGAGAACTGGTATGCCAGTAAAAACCTTATACTGCCAGATGGTACAACCGCTGTTAATCGCGACGAGTATAAGAATGAATGGTTATATACGGGACGTGATTCACTATTCCAGACATTTAAGAGAGCTCGGAATACATATAGAAATCATCTTGTGATCCCGAATCCACCACAACCACCGACAAGTTTTATTGTTAGCTCTGGAAACGATCATATCCTATTGGATTGGACGGCCAGTCCATCAGAATTGGATGTAGATTTTGGAGGTTATCATATTTACAGAGCTTTGGCGGATCCGGATTCAGATTATGGTGAGATTTTTGTCTGCGGCGAAGGAACCGGAAATGAGATCGTTCATGAATTCAGAGATGAAACGGCTATTCAGGGATTGAGGTATTATTATTACATTACAGCATTTTCTGACGGAAGCCTGAATGCCAATCCGGACGTCAATCCGATCGGATCTCTTGAAAGCAGCCGGAGTTATACCATAACGACCCTGGTTGCCATGGTTAAAGGATTGCCGCCTGATGGTGAAGGCAGTATAGAGAATCCATTTCTTATCAATTCGGTTGAGGATTTCTACTGGATGATGATCAATACTGATCAATGGGATAAACATTATGAACAAATTCGTGATATAAATTTTTCAACATTTGATGCATGTGTTCCAATTGGTAGGAGTGATATGTGTTTCACCGGTACATATGACGGGAATGGCTATGTGATTGACAGCTTATATATTAACAATCCAAATGTTTCTTATTTAGGGCTTTTCGGTAGCTTATCCGGTGCCGCGATCAAAAACATATATCTGACCCATGTTAATATTACTGGAGATAATTATATCGGTGGTCTTGTTGGAAAT
The DNA here is from genome assembly GCA_023134755.1 of Fidelibacterota bacterium. GTDB lineage: Bacteria > Fidelibacterota > Fidelibacteria > Fidelibacterales > Fidelibacteraceae > M50B103. Next base: position 2,425 of record JAGLUM010000001.1, read on the forward strand.
TGCAGGGATTCGTCGGCCATTTCCAATTGTCATTGTTCAGGTACGGTTACCGGAGATAATTATATCGGTGGTCTTGTCGGAAATTGCAGGA
>JAGLUM010000010.1 GCA_023134755.1 Fidelibacterota bacterium
CCGCGGTCTGTAATCTGCTCACCCAACCACATCAAGAGAATAGTTCCCGTGATCAGTGCTACGATGGTCATTAAGGTAAAACCAAATCCGGGGTGAACAACAACAGATTGGTAATTTGCCTGTAAATTCTGTAGATATTTAGCAACTGCCCATGCCTGCATACCAGCTAAAAATACCGTACCATATCGGGTAATTTGTGTGATTTTACGTCGTCCTGCTTCGCCTTCTTTTTTCAGGCGTTGAAAATAAGGAAAAACACTACCAAGCAAGGTAATTATAATGCTGGTACTGATGTAGGGCATAATACCTAGCGCAAAAACTGCTGCTTTTGAAAATGCACCACCGGCGAACATATCCCATAATCCCAGCAAGGTATTGTCCATTCCTGAGGCAGCCATTGCCAGCAGTTTTGTATCAATTCCGGGTAAGGGGACATGGGCGCCGACACGACATAGAAATAAAATAAATAAGGTAAAGAGTAGTCGTTGTCTTAATTCCTGAATTTTAAACATGGAACGAACACTTTGCAGCATCATAATACTAACGCCTTTCCACCTGCTTTTTCAATCTTTTCCTTGGCCGTTTCACTAAAAATATCCGCAGTTATTTCCATGACTTTTGTTATTTCACCATAGCCCAGGATCTTAACCGGTTTATTCGGTTTTTTAATCAGCCCAAATTCAAAAAGACTGTCTGCATTTACAACTTTTACATCTTCCAGTAAATTTAAATCTTGTACATTGACAATTTGGTATTCCTGACGAAAACGTTTATTGGAAAATCCCCGTTTAGGGACCCGGCGCTGAAGCGGCATTTGACCGCCTTCAAACCAGGGATGATGTTTTGATCCGCTACGGGACTTTTGGCCGTTCATACCGCGACCGGCAGTAGTACCGGTTCCTGATCCGGTGCCACGCCCCAAGCGTTTAGTTTTTTGTTTAACAGATCCTTTTGCAGGGGTTAATTTTGATAAACTCATGATATCTCCTCGACGTCTAAAAGATGAGGGATTTTTTCGATCATACCACGAACTGCCGGGTTATCCGGTAAAATAACAGTTTTTCTGATCTTACCTAAACCCAATGATTCAATAATTAAGCTCGTTTTTTTGTGGTAACCGATTGTGCTTTTAATCTGTGTAATTTTAAGTTGTTTTTTCTTCACCATTTTAATTAAAAACCTCCTGAAGAGTCACGCCTCGCCGTTTGGCGACCATATACGCATCTTCCAACAATGCCAATGCAGTCATGGTTGCTTTTACCAGGTTATGCGAATTCGAACTGCCAATAGATTTTGCAAGAATGTCATGTACGCCTACCTGTTCCATAATAGCACGAACCGGACCGCCGGCAATAATACCGGTACCCGGAGATGCGGGTTTCAACATTACCTTTGCCGCACCGTATTTTGCGGTAATTTCAAAGGGGATGGTTCCATTCACAATAGGTACGCGAATGATGTTTTTCTTTGCATCTTCACGCCCTTTATTAATCGCATCGGTTACTAGATTAGATTTTCCTAAGCCGATTCCGACATGACCTTTTCCATCGCCAATTGCTACAATAGCATTAAAGCGGAAACGACGGCCACCGGTAACCACCTTAGCGACGCGATTCAGCTTTATTAATTTCCCTTCACTCAATTCGAGTTCTGACGGGTTAATTGATCTCAACGCGTTACTCCTTTGTTAGAATTCCAAACCGACTTCACGACATGCGTCCGCCAGTACTTTGATTCGTCCGTGATAAATAAAACCATTTCGATCGAACACAACTGATTTGATCTTTTTGGCTTTTGCTTTTTTTGCAATGTCTTTGCCAACACCAACACTTAATTCAGTTTTTGTTTTATTCTTTAATGATGCACGAAGATCTTTGGCATAGGAACTGGCTGAACAAAGCACTTCATGGTTTTCATCATTAATTATCTGGGCACTTATGTGCATATTACTTCGATAAACAACAAGGCGCGGACGTTCAGCAGTTCCGGATAAACGTTTTTTTATCCGTGCTTTCTTTTTCATCCTGGCTTGGCGTTTTAGTTTATTTTTATCTTTCATGATTGATCCTTTATCATGTTTTCGCTATACCGCATTACACGCTACCGGCTGCCTTACCTGCTTTACGGCGAACTTGTTCACCCAGATAACGAATGCCTTTGCCTTTATAGGGTTCGGGTTTACGGAATTTGCGAATTTGAGCAGCTACTTCGCCGACTTTCTGATTGTCTATTCCGGATACTTGAATAATATCACGCTTTACTGAAAAGCTGATGTCTTTCGGGGCATCCATCAAAATCTGATGAGAATAGCCCAGTGAAAGTAAAAGACGATTATTGTTTTTTACCTCACCATGAAAGCCGACACCGACAATCTGCAGTGAAATTTCATATCCTTTGGAGACCCCTATGATCATATTGTTGATCAGAGAACGGGTCAGACCGTGTAACGCTCTGTATTTTTTTTCATCAGACGAACGCTCGACAATTACTTCATTATTGTCGATTTTTACGGTGAGTTCTTCATTAAACGATTTTACGAGTTCGCCCTTGGGGCCTTTGACCGTAATAACGTTATCTTTAACATCAGCCGTTACGCCGTTTGGGATCGGAATAGGTTTTTTACCGACTCTCGACATAATAATCCTCTCTTACCATATCTTACACAAATATTCACCACCAATTTGCATTTTGCGGGCATCTTTATCGGTGATCACACCGTAAGATGTCGACAGTATGCCAATGCCTAAACCATTGTTTACGCGGGGAATATCCGTACTTTTTACATATATTCTACGTCCAGGTTTACTTACACGCTCAAGGCTGTAAATAACAGGGCGACCATCTTGTTGATATTTCAAATAAACACGAAGCATTCCTTGTTTACCATCTTCTATCAAGATAAAATCTTTAATGTAACCCTTCTCCTTTAGCACTAGAGATATCCTGGCTTTTAACTTACTCGCCGGGATCTCTACCCAAGGATGTCCTGCTTTGCACGCATTACGTATACGTGTTAATAAATCTGCAATAGGATCTGATACCATGTGTTACCTCTTTTTACCAACTTGCTTTTGTTACGCCGGGGATTTCACCCTTTAAAGCCAGTTCACGAAAACAAATTCGGCATAATCCAAATTTCCGGTAAACGGATCTCGAACGACCGCAACGTGTGCAGCGTGAATATTGCCGCGCTGAAAACTTGGGTTCGCGCTTAGCTTTTGCTATTAATGATTTTTTTGCCATAACGACTGCAATCCTTATTTTTCTTCACGCCGTACAAAGGGAAAACCAAACTCCTTAAACAGTTCATACGCTTCCTGGTCGGTTTTCGATGTGGTTGTAAACGTGACATTCATTCCGCGAATAACATCCACCTTATCATAATCAATCTCAGGGAAAATGGTCTGTTCAGTAATACCGACAGAATAATTTCCTTGTCCGTCAAAGGCCTTGTCGGACAATCCATTAAAATCACGGACACGTGGTAAAGCAATATTGATGAACCGGTTTAAGAATTCATACATATTGACATCACGCAGTGTAACCATGATACCGACAGGATCGCCTTTGCGAATTTTGAAAGTATTGATGGCTTTTTTCGCATAAGTAATAACCGGTTTTTGTCCGGCAATTGTTGTTAGATCTATCACTGCATGTTCCAGTTGAGATTTATCTTCACGAGCTTTGCCTAAACCAATGCTCAATGTGATTTTCGTCAACTTTGGAACCTGCATTACATTCTTATACCCGAAGGTTTTTATAAGATGCGGGATGACCTCTTTTTTATACAATTTTTGTAATGTTGGGATATCGTTCATGTTTTTCTACTTCCCTTTAGTCACAGTTTCACCCGTTTTCTTGGAATAACGCTCTTTGCTGTTATCTTTCAGAATACGTGTTCCGACACGGGTTGGCGTTCCATTCACAACTAACATAGCATTTGATGCATGTATAGCAGCTTCTTTTTCAATAATTCCGCCTTGAGGATTTTTCTGATCAGGGCGAGTGTGGCGTTTTACTAAATTCACGCCCTCAATAATTACGCGATTGGTTTTAAGAAAGACCTTTAAAATTTTGCCTTCTTTTCCTTTATATTTACCCGCAATTACTTTTACTATGTCATCTTTTTTGATATGCACAGTCTTTCTCCTTACAATACTTCAGGCGCCATTGATACGATTTTCATGTAATGCTTCTCACGCAATTCCCGAGCAACGGGTCCGAAAATACGGGTTCCCAATGGCTCTCCCTGTGCGTCAATTAACACAACAGCATTTTCATCAAAACGAATGTAGGACCCATCCGGGCGACCTACTTCTTTATTGGTGCGAACAATGACAGCTCTAGAAATATCACTTTTTTTAGCTGTTCCGCCCGGTATCGCCTGTTTTACGGTAACAACAATAGTATCGCCTAAGCTTGCATACCGACGACCGGTTCCACCCAATACTCTAATGCATTGTACAATTTTTGCACCTGTGTTGTCAGCAACTCTTAATTTACTTTCAACTTGAATCATCGTTTATTTGCCTTTCAACTTTGATGCTTATTTCGCGTCCGGTGCACGGTCAATAATTTCCTGTACACTCCAACGCTTATTTCGGCTCATTGGTCTTATTTCAACAATGGAAATGGTATCACCAACATGACATGTATTATTTTCATCATGGGCCATGAATTTCCGGCTACGGTTGATATACTTACCATATACCGAGTGTTTTATTCGTCGCCTGACCAACACGGTGACCGTTTTGTCCATTTTGTTGCTTACAACAATACCGATTTTTTCTTTACGATTTGTATAAGTCATTCCTGAACTTCCTGTTATTTACGCAATCCGAGTTCATATTCATGAAGAATTGTTTTTAGTTGTGCAACTTCCCGTTTCAAATAACGTAACTGTGTGGGGTTTTCCAACTGTTGTAATGCATGCTGAAAACGAAAATTTAATAATGCGTCTTCATCATCACGTAATTTGACAATTACTTCATCTTTTGTTAATTCTTTTAATTCTGTTTTTGATAACATGATATTATCCTCCCAGCTCACGTCTAGCAACCATCCTTGCTTTGATAGGTAATTTATGTGTGGCAAGACGAAACGCCTCTTTTGCCATTTCTTCAGAAATACCTTCAACTTCAAAGAGGATTCGACCTGGTTTTACAACAGCTACCCAAAATTCTGGACCGCCTTTTCCTTTTCCTTGGCGTGTTTCAGCCGGCTTTTTCGATACCGGTTTGTCAGGGAAAACCCGAATCCACATCTTACCGTGCTTACGGACAACACGTGATATTGCAACACGGGCAGCTTCGATTTGACGGCTAGTGAGCCACGTTTCTTCCATTGCTTTTAATCCAAAATCACCAAAACTGACAGTCGAGCCACGATAAGCCAGACCTTGTCTGCGTCCGCGATGTTGTTTCCGGTATTTAACCTTTCTAGGCATTAACATAGGTTACTCCATTCCTATTTGATTGTAGATACTTCTCCGTTACAGATCCAAACCTTGATACCGATGCAACCATATGTTGTGTGTGCTGTAACTTCAGCGTAATCAATATCAGAACGCAAGGTGTGAAGCGGTACACGTCCTTCCCGTATGGTTTCTTTGCGCGCCATTTCGGCGCCGCCCAAACGGCCGGACAGCTGTATCCTGATTCCCTCTGCTCCCTGGCGCATGGTATTCTGTATACTGCGCTTTAGAATACGTCTGAAAGGCATTTTTTTAATCAATTGCTGAGCAATGTTTTCACCGACTAAGTATGCATTCAATTCTGGTTTTTTAATCTCCAGAACATTTACGTTTACGTCAAATTGGGTCAGCTTTCTAATTTCTTCGCGTAACTGATCAACCTCTTTTCCTTTAGCGCCAATTACAACTCCCGGACGGGAGGTATGGATAGTTATAGAAATCGCTTTAGATGTTCTTTCTATTTCAATCTTTGCGACGCCTGCATTGAATAAGCGTTTTTTCAGATATTTGCGCAACATCAAATCTTCTGTGAGTTTTGCAGCAAAATTACGCTCATCATACCAGTTAGAGAGCCATTGCCTGGTAATACCTAGACGAAAACCATAAGGATGTGTTTTTTGACCCAACGTTTACTCCTTCTCTTTCGTATCGTTCTCAACGTCTACTGCCGGAATTCCGACAACAACCGTTAAATGGCAGGTGCGTTTCCGAATAAGGTATGCGCGTCCCATAGAACGGGGGCGAATACGCTTCATTACTGGACCCTGATTAACATACGTTTCCTGAATAACCAATTCATCAGGATTGATTTTAGCTCCTTCATCTGTATTCAACAAATTTGATACAGCGGAACGAGTTGTTTGTTCGACAAGTCTGGCTGCCTTTTTGGGCATAAATGTCAGCATATTTAATGCGGTATTCACCTGTTTACCCCGAACCATATCGAGTACGGGTTTCATTTTTTTAGCACTTTGTCGTATGTACTTGTTTACTGCACGAGCTTTCATTATCTACCTACTTTTATTTATGACTTATGTCTGCGATAAGTGCGCGTTGGTGAAAATTCCCCCAATTTATGTCCTACCATATTTTCGGTGATATAAACAGGAATAAATTTCGAACCATTGTGTACTGCAAAGGTATAACCTACAAAATCGGGAGCGATAGTTGACCGGCGAGACCATGTTTTTATAACTTTTTTCTTACCGGATTCCATCATTTCATCCACTTTTTTTTGCAGTGAATTATCGATAAAAGGACCTTTTTTTAATGACCTGGGCATATGTGTCCACCTTTACTTTTTCTTCCGACGTGAAATAATATATTTGTCACTCGGATTATTTTTTTTACGGGTCTTATATCCTTTGGTTGGCTTACCCCAAGGTGTACGCGGATGTCCGCCACCAGAGGTTTTGCCCTCACCACCGCCCATGGGGTGATCTACAGGATTCATTGCAACACCACGGACTTTTGGGCGTCTGCCCTTCCAACGGTTGCGGCCCGCTTTCCCTAAGGTTACGTTGGCATAATCTTTATTGCCCACTTCACCAATGGTGGCAAGACAGGTTTCAAGGATCATGCGTATTTCGCCTGAAGGAAGCTTAATGCTTACATATTTACCTTCTTTTGCCATGATCTGTGCACCGGCACCTGCGCCGCGGGCGATCTGTGCACCTTTCCCGGGTTTCATCTCAATATTATGTACTGTAGTACCTGCCGGGATCTCTTTTAATGGTAATGCATTTCCACGTTTAACGGGTGCGTTCGGACCGGAAATTAATTGATCACCAACCTTTATGCCTTCTGTAGAGATGATGTAACGTTTTTCACCATCTACATAAACTAACAGGGCAATATTGGCAGACCGGTTGGGGTCGTATTCAATAGCTGCAACTCGTGCGGGAACGCCAAATTTATTCCGTTTGAAATCAATCATACGGTACTGACGTTTATGTCCACCGCCGCGTCTGCGGGAAGTGATTCGCCCTTGATTGTTACGACCAGCGCTTTTGGGGTTCGGTCTTAACAGTGATTTTTCCGGTGCTTTCTTAGTCAATTCGTCAAAAACCAATGTGGTTTTATGACGTAGACCAGGAGTGTGCGGTTTGTAGCTCTTTAAAGCCATATCTTTCCTATTCCTTAAACAGCAGTTTCGCCTTCAAAGAAATCAATACGGTTCCCTTCAGCCAGGGTTACGATCGCTTTTTTCCAGTTTGATCGTCTTCCTTCTGTCCGGATAACCCGTCCGCCGCTGCGAACGGTCATTGATTTCACTTTTCCTTTTCTGTTCATCGTTGCAACATCCTTAACTTGAACATTAAAACGATCTTCAACAGCTTTCTTAATCTCGATCTTGTTAGCAGTGGGAGATACAACAAAAGCATATTTGCCCATTTCCTCTCCCATGACACTGATTTTTTCAGTCAAAATCGGTCGAATTATTATATTCTTCTTCATCTGCTCATCATATCCTTACTTAAGAATCTCATTCATTGTTTTGACTGCGGATTTTTCGATGACAAGTGTTTCGCAATCCATGATTTCGTAGGTAGAAGCGCGATCGACAGCAATAACATATACATTAGGAATATTTCGTACAGCCAAATACACGTTCTCTGTGACCTCGCTTACCAAAATTGTCAACTTTTTACCTGTCAAACCCAAGTTA
>JAGLUM010000100.1 GCA_023134755.1 Fidelibacterota bacterium
CGCGCTTTCTCAAGCCCTATGACAAGGCTATGCTGGATATGCTTGCACAGGATCATGATATTTTGATCACGCTTGAAGAATCCTCTCCGCGCGGAGGATTGCGTGATACCGTTCTGCAACATTTTCAAAATAACATTCAATCCCCTACCATCCATTCATTTTCACTTCCGGATGCTTTTGTTACCCATGGTAAACGCGATGATTTAATAAAAGATATTCATTTAACGGTTGATGATATTACCAAAAATATTCTGAGTATCCTGAAAAAATAGTTTACACGAAATTATGAAGGAAAAAACTATGATTCGATATTTTTTAATATTTGCTCTGGTTTTTGCTTTATTGGGTTGTATAAATAATATTGACAATGATGATGAAGCTGTTATAGTAGACCCTGAATTTGTTAGTGATTTAATGAGTAATTCTTATGATACTCTGACAATTGACAGTAAAAGGTATATTCTTGAAGCTGATTTATGGAGAGACTTTATGCCACCGACTCCGGAAGATGGAAGGCCCATGGTCTCAATCAATTGGTTAGTAAACCTTGATTCGATACAAGTTCCTTTAAATCTTGACATGACAAAGCAATATGTTATACTGAATGATTCAATCTGGATATCTGATTATAGTGATGAGACAAGAAGAACATACGATTACAAACTTGAAAATATTTCAAGAAACGGCCCTAAATGGGGACCAAATGTAGAAGTTGATGTTATTTCAAAAATTACTGATTCAACTACAGATACTGTTTATTTTATAAAAGCTGAAAATATTATTATTGGTGCGACATTTTAAAGAGAAACACATTTCATAACAGCACATTAATTTGATAAATTTATTCTAATTATATGTATTCACTTTTATGAAATAATTTAGAGTTCTGTCCGTTCCCGGTCAAAATCCGGTTCGTGTTTTTCCAGTGCATCTGCCATTAACTCATGAACATGATGGGAAAATGCGCGGCGTTCTTCAATATTAGCATCATCATAATCCGGGATAAGGGGATCCAGGACATGCATTTCGACTTGCACCGACCAAAATGTTAAAAAATGTCCTAGATGCTTCATAAGGGGTGTATTTCCGCCCTGATCATCAAGTGCCCAGGCAACTTCGATGCGTTGTTTCTTGGTAATGGGTTTTCCGTTGAGTTTTTTAATAACAAACACGGTTGGAACAACCGGACATTTGATTTGATTGGCCACCACAAACAAGGCAGAGGAAAAAGGTCGTAGCCAAGTACCATCTGTGGTCGTTTTTTCGGGTGCAAACCAGAAATTGACCTTATTATCAATAACTTCAGATATTTTCTTAATGAGTTTCTCAGACATTCCGCCCGAATCCCTATCAATAAATACGGTTCCCACCGCTTTCGATACGGCACCCAGTACCGGCCAGTGCGCAATTTCATCCTTTGCCGCAAAAGCTATGGGGCCGATTTTAAGCAGCGCTGCTAATTCAACATAGCCCATATGATTGCTTACCATGAGAAAACCGCGCTGTTTTGGCATCTTTTCACGGTTAATAATTTTAACGCGAATCCCCAACGATAAACGCAGAATGAATCCTATAAATGTGGAAAATATATGGAGAACACGTGTTGCAAATTTCTTTCCAAATAATCCGAGTAGCAGAGAAAGAATAAATAGGACAATAACAAGGATGATGGTAGAAACAGCTAATAATAGTGCTCTGAATGTTGCTAAAATATATTTCATAATGCTTTCGGGGTTGTGAGTTGACCCATAAATAAAATGGCCTTTTCTTTTTGATTGCGAATAATAAACATAAAGGGGTGATCTGCCCGAAATTCGATGGGTGCAACCGGTGATGGTGCCATTGCTGTCAGTTTCATTACTACGGCAGTTGCCGCAGCAGCTTCGGTTTTTTCTTCATCAACCTCAATGAATGCCTTGTGAAATATAGATGATATCATTAAATCTTTATTCCCTGTCATGCCACTAAAATCAGCTTGTTGACTGAATGCATCCGTCATTCCCATTTCCATCAGGTAAGCATTTAATTCGTATGCAGTTTCAAGGCGAAATTTTGGTAAATATACTAATATGTCTTCCTGCTGTTTGCTGTTATCATGTTTTGCAATATCTTTGCAGGAAATTCTTTTATTTAGTTTAGATAAACCGCCAGGATTTTTGGGCAAAATAATCAGCATACTGTATTCGTAACCTTTATAAGTCAGCTCAAGCATTTGGTAATCTGATGTTTGTGAATATTGGTAATAATGGCGTTGATACATCATATCTGTTTCGATTATTTCTCCGTTCATACAGTAGAAGGATTCTTTTCTTGTCATCTTCGGATTAAATTTATGAGACCATTCAGCGTTAAAATATACCGCATTGGTCAAAATCATACGGGTCATTGCATTAATTGCATTGGGTGGTATCAAATTATGAATCCGGTTGGCTGTTTTATCGCTCACCCATTCATTAATAGTTTCTCTCGATGCATCCGGCTGTGAGATAAAATCTATTCCTCTTGCTTCACTAAGGTATTTTCCCTTTACAATTTGTAAATAATTTTTCTGCAGTTTATAATTATTCTGCACCCAAACCGCATTGGCGATTGTCATTTCGAAATCTGATTTTTCTGATACCCGCAATGATTCGATCAAATTAGCAAATTGTGAATGAAAACTCACATCCTGTGGACCATAATGAAGGGTCTGCTGCATTTGCTTAGCCGTTTCTCCTTCCGCACCGGCATAGGTCATGGCCAAGGCTGAAGAAATACTCAGGGGTGAATAAAAGGTGTTTTCTAATGCCTGCTTTGTAATACTATTATAAAAATCAAACGCAAATGTATTCAATCCTTCCACGATTTGTTCTTGCGTGATCGCAGGTACCGTGGACACATCCTGAATGACCTCTTTTTGTGCACACGCTGAAAAGAACAACAATGAAACAGCAAGTAAAATAAAGAGCTTCTTCATCTTATTATCTCCTTATATAATAGTATCTTTCAGATACTTATCATCTTTTTCCGGATAATCGGTCATATAATGCAATCCCCTGCTTTCATTTCTACGTAGTGCTGAACGAACAATTAAATATGCAACGGCGCTGAGATTGCGAAGCTCTAAAAGCTCCAAACTTACCTTGGTCCGTTTATAATAATCTTCAATTTCTTCATAGAGTGTTGACATTCTTCGAAGAGCACGGTTTAACTGTACGGTAGAGCGTACAATACCAACATAATCCCACATGATAGTCTGCAGCTCTGTCCGATTATTGAGGATCATCCCCCATTCCTGCGGGTTTGTAACATCCGTGTCATCCCAGTCTGGAATTAATACATTATTAAGTGTATTACGTTTTTTTTCGATAACACGTCTGGCAGCACGGTGAGCAAAGACGAGAGCTTCAAGCAAACTGTTACTTGCAAGGCGGTTTGCACCATGTACACCGGTATTGGCAACTTCTCCGGCAGCAAAAAGATTGTGCATAGACGTCTGCCCGTTTAAATTGCTCATTATTCCACCGCAAACATAATGGGCTGCCGGGATAACCGGGATCCATTCTTTTGTAATATCAATACGCAGGTTTTCTTTGCAATGTGATGTAATATTAGGGAAATGTTTACGAACTTTATTCGCCGGAAGATGCGTCATATCAAGATAGACACAGTGCTCTCCGTGTAATTTACATTCCGTATCAATGGCACGCGCTACAATATCCCGGGGTGCCAGCTCCAGCCGTTTATCATATGATTCCATAAAGCGTTCACCGGAAGCATTTCTCAATATACCTCCAAAACCGCGGCAAGCTTCAGAGATCAGAAAAGGTTCGCTACCCGGATTATACAAAGCAGTAGGGTGAAATTGAATAAACTCCATATTGGCAATACGAACTCCCGCACGGTAAGCCATTGCAATGCCGTCACCGGTTGCAATTTGCGGATTTGTGGTATAGAGATAGACCCGCGAAGCACCTCCCGTTGCCAATAAAGTATAATCCGCATGGAATGTTTTTACCTTCCCGGTTTTTTCATCCAGAATATAGGCTCCAAAACAGACATTAAAAGCAGATTGTAAATTATTGAGTACATGATGGTCAGTGATCAACTCCACGACCATATGCTGTTCGTAAATATGGATATTCGGGTGCTCCCTGACACGCTCAATCAATTTTTCCTGAATGTTCTTACCGGTTTCATCCGCCACATGCAAAATACGGTACTTACTGTGTCCGCCTTCACGTGCCAAATCAAAGGAACCGTCATCCTTTGCATCAAAAGTAACCCCGTAATCGATAAGTTCATTAATACGCTGAGGAGCCTCTTTTACCATGATCTCAACAGCATCAGAATGACAAAGCCCTGCACCTGCAATTTGGGTGTCTTTCGCGTGATATTCAATATCATCATCTTTTGCAATTACTGCGGCAATACCACCCTGTGCCAGTATGGTGGTAGTATTATTAAGTTCGGATTTCGTAATGATATTTACTTTTCCGTGTTCAGCAACTTTCAAGGCAAAACTCAGTCCGGCAATGCCGCTACCGATAACAAGGTAATCCGATTTGATTTGATTCATATGTATTTCCAGCTCACTTAATTGTTAAATATTATTTTCAGTTTTTAATTTACAGCTAAAAGAGTTAGAAGTAAAGTATTATGAGTAGGGACAAGACAATGTGTCCGGCGTAGTCAGCCGAAGCTGACGAAGGCTGAACGAAGACGGATCACCAGTTACCAGTTACCAGTTACTAGTTAATGTGCTTCAAACCAGGTATCGCCAATTCCAATATCAACCTTGAGGGGAACAGCCAGTTTTGCGGCATTTTCCATAATATGTTTAATGTGTTTCTTTAAAAAATCGTATTCATCCGGATGAACTTCAAATACCAGTTCATCATGTACCTGTAAAATCATTTTTGACTGCAGCTTATTTTTTTTCATCTGCTCATGAATACGGATCATGGCAATTTTGATAATATCTGCCGCGGTTCCTTGTACCGGCATATTGATAGCCGCACGTTTAGCAGCTTCCTGAAGATTGCGGTTTTCGCTGTTGATATCAGGAATATGGCGCATCCGGCCATATAAAGTGGAAACATAACCGTGTTCTTTACAATGAACCACAGTTTTTTCAATGTATTCTTTCACCCCGGTATAGCGCTCAAAATACGCTTTGATGATGGCAGCGGCATCACCGTGCCCAATACTGAGTTCCTGCGAAATACGGTGTGCACCCGCACCGTACATAATACCGAAATTAATAACTTTTGCGGTACGGCGCATATCGGGTGTTACATCTGCATCGTCGATATTAAAAACCGTTGCCGCGGTACGGGTATGAATATCTGCATTATGTTGAAAGGCTTTAAGCAAATTCGGGTCTTCCGATAAATGTGCCATAATGCGAAGTTCAACCTGACTATAATCCGCTGCAAGGATATGCCAGCCTTTCTCCTGTGCACGAAATGCCTTCCTGATCTCTCTGCCCAATTCTGTGCGAATGGGAATATTCTGAAAATTTGGATTGGAACTTGATAAACGGCCCGTTGCTGCGATAGTCTGGTTAAAAGAACCGTGGATACGCTTTGTATCAGTATTGATCAATGTGGGAAAAGCATCTACATAGGTTGAACGTAATTTACTCAGCATACGGAATGATAAGATCTTTTCCGGCAGCGGGTGCTCGTGTTTTAATTTTTCCAAAACGGTAACATCAGTTGAAAAGCCTGTTTTAGTCTTTTTTACCACTGGTAATGACAACTTTTCAAAAAGAATATGTCCCAATTGTTTCGGGCTGTTAATATTAAAGACCCCGCCTGCCAGATCATAGATCTCCTGCATCATTATGGTCATCTTTCTGCCAATATTAGCACTCATTTTACGCAGGAATGGAACATCTACATAGACCCCTTTATGTTGCATATCTGCCAGCACCCAGATTAACGGTAATTCAATTTCATGAAATACCATGAGCAGGGAGGCTTGTTCAAGTTTTTTATTAAAAATCTCGTATAAGCGAAATGTTATATCCGCATCTTCGGCTGCATAAAAAGTGATATCTTTGAGAGAAACCTGTGACATCGGAATTTGCTTGCTTTTTTTTGTGCCAATCAAATCGGTAATGGGTATCATGTGATAATGCAGATAGCGCTCAGCCAGAATATCTAATTTGTAGGAATTCATATCGGGATTCAAAAGATAGGCCGCCAGCATAGTATCAAATAATTTTCCCTGTAAGTGAACGCCATGCTGCTGCAATACCAGCATATCAAATTTTATATGCTGCCCAATCTTCATTATATCCGTATTGCTTAAAACCGGTTCCAATAGTGCTAAATGTTTTTTGGAATACGGAATATAATATCCTTCCCAAGGTGTAAAAGCAAAAGACAGCCCCACCAGTGGTGCAATCATTGGATCGAGTCCATCGGTTTCGGTGTCCACGGCGATCAGTGTCTGCTGTTGTAGCTTTTCGACCAATTCCTGAATATCTTTATCTGTTTCGCAAAGTATATATTGTTGTTCCTGTGAGGACGATTGAATACCTGCATGATCGCTATCCAGGTTTAAATCACGAATAAATTTAAATAGTTCAAGTGATTGCAGTTTTTCACGCAATGCCTCATGTTCATAGCTGTTATCTACGCGCATATCTTCCCAAGAAATGTGCATTGGAACCATGGTGTTAATAGTTGCCAGTTCACGGCTTAGGCGCGCCATATCCGCCTGTTCTTGCAATCCTTCACGCACTCGTGTATTGGGTTCTTTCCCAGCATGTGAAAGCACTGCCTCAAGGGACCCGTGTTTCTTCAGCAATTTTACTGCTGTTTTCTCTCCAATTCCACGAACACCCGGAATATTATCGGAAGAATCTCCCATTAGGCCCAGTAGATCAATGATATGTTCAGGTGGTAAACCCCATTTTTCTTCCACTTCTTCTCTTCCGTAAACAATTAAAGGGCGTTTTCCTGTTGCCGGAGCGTATAAAAAGATATGTTCCGTGATCAACTGCATAAAATCCTTATCACCGGAAACCATATAGGTATCAATATTTTCATTTTCTGCCCGCAATGCGAGCGTTCCAATAATATCATCCGCTTCATATCCCGGAATTTCAATGATGGGAATATTCATAGCATTCAGGATATCTTTTATCCATTGAATTTGCGGTCGCATTTCAAAAGGCATCTTTTCACGGGTTGCCTTATACTCGGGATATTTTTTATGTCTAAAGGTTTTTTCACGGGAATCAAAGGCAACGGAGAGAAAATCCGGATTTTCATCACGAATAATTTTCAACAATGCATTCAGGAAACCGTGGGTTGCACTCACATGCCGTCCATCGCTGGTAACCAGAGGACTGCGGATAAGGGCAAAATGCGCGCGGTAAGCAATTGCCATTCCATCAATTATAAATAATTTATTTTTTGATACTGCCATAATTTTATCATAACTCTTTTAAATTTCGTGATTTTTTTTTATTTTTTCAAGAAATGAATTGTTTTAATAAAAATTTTCGCTTGAGGATATCGATGAAAAATATATATAACCTGCTGACTCTATTTGTTCTTGTATTTCTGGCAGCATCCTGTACACAGCAACCCGTAGCAGATCCCCCAATCTTAAGTAATAAATGGGCAACTGTTTATGATACGGATGCCGAAGGCATATCACAGGTATGGTTTAAAGAATTTCCAAGCAGCAGATTTTCTGGAAGCACCTGGGACGACTGGCAGATAAAAAATGCCCGATACCGTTGGCACAAACAAAGTTTTAAGGTCGGAAAACTTGACAGTACTGCAAGTTATCTTTTGACCTGTAATACGATCGCTAGCACCTCATTGATATGGCTCAACGGTGATTTTCTTGATCAGGTTGATTTTACTGACAGCTATGCGATCAAAATATGTAATTATCTGCATGAAAATACTTATAATGAAATCATCATCCGGAATGAATATAAAGAAGACTCATTTGGTATTCTTGACCTCAAGATCATTAAAGCATCACCCGATACGACGATCAGCAACAAAAAATATGATTATTATTCCATGCCTCTTTATCACGAGCCTGCTTCTTATGTAGATAATCTTATTTTATACGAAGCATATATCCGTAACATGTCACCTTCCGGCACCTTTACCGGTCTTGAAAATACCATTTCCCG
>JAGLUM010000101.1 GCA_023134755.1 Fidelibacterota bacterium
GGAAAGGAAGGCTTTTTGGGAGATTGATATTCATACTGTCCCTGATGAGATAATATAATATGCTTGATCTTCAGAGCCAGTTCCTCCGGAAAGTCCGGAATACCCGAAATGGCTTTATCCACCAAATTATATCCTAAAACAACATGGCCCAGAAAATTCCCTTCGTTCGTATATAAATTATTGGGATAACCGCTAAGTTCTTCGAGTTTTCCGATATCATGCAGCAGGATGCCCGCAATAACAAGGTCCTGATCCAGGGCGTATTGCTTTGCGGCCGGTATACCGAGGTTCAGCATATAGGCTAAATGCTCCAGAAAACCACCTATTGTCGTATGATGCAGACGTAAACTGGCAGGATGTTTCATGATTCTGGCCTGATTTTCAATGATTAGCAACTGTAAAAGTGACATTAACCACGGATTATTCACTTTCTTGATAGATTTATCGACAAACTTCCACAATTTGTCCGTATTTTGCTCGGTATGTGGTAAGATCAACTCCCATGAGAAGCCTTTTGACGCGAAATCTTCCTCATTGACTGGGACAATGCGGGTAATGTTCAGCTGGCGTTGTCCGCGGAATTCCTCTACAATGGCGCGTACACCCACCGGTGAACCGGTATCAATTATGGGTTCGATGTCACCCGCATGCTCCCATATTTTCCCAATTATAGTCCCTGAACGGTCCGATAAAATGATGTCTAAATACGGCTTCCCATCTCGTGTTAAACGCAGATGTTTCTCTTTTAAAAGCAGATAGGCGCGTACTTCATCATTCGCTTTGAATGTGCGTATGGTTGATAATGGTATATTGCGTTTCATATTCACCCCCTATAATAATAATGCGTAATGTATAAAAAAACCTTTGGATTTTAAAGAAACTATTTTATTTTCCATCCGGAAACTAAGCACAACAAAAAGATAAAATAGGAAAGATAGTATGAAAGCAATTACTATTAAAAGTTTCGTATTCATTATGATGATTACTGCTTTGAGTATTTCCTTCGTTTTTGCGGGTACTACTGGAAAGATTTCCGGGCGTATAATAGATCAGGCAACCGGGGAAGCCTTGCCTGGATGTAACATTATGCTTGAGGGAACTATTTATGGCGCAGCATCGGACATTGATGGAAATTACTTTATACTGAATATTCCTCCCGAAACCTATAGCTTGCAATTTTTGATGATCGGCTACGGAAAGCTAAAAATTACCGATGTAGAAGTAAAGGTTGACTTTACCACAAATGTGGATGCGGCATTAATTGTGGAAGCATTGCAGGCAGGAGAAGTAACCGTTGTTGCAGAGCGTCCGATGATTCAAAAAGACCTGACATCCAGCACTTCTATAGTGAGCGCAAAAGAATTGGCATCCTTACCGGTAACCGAAGTGAGTGATGTACTTGCGATGCAGGCGGGTTATGTGGACGGCAGCCTCCGTGGCGGCCGCCGCGGTGAGGTAATGTATATGATCGATGGTGTTCCAATGACGGATTCTTATGACCGTGCTTCAACTGTCGATATAAACACCTCAATGGTCCAGGAACTTCAGGTGATCTCCGGAGCATTTAATGCTGAATACGGACAGGCAATGTCCGGTATCGTCAACATTACAACCAAGCAGGGGAGTGATGATTTCGGGGGACATGTCGAAACCTATTTTGGGGACCACATCTCTACGCACAGCAATATTTTTCCGCGTGTTAACCGTGTTGAACCCTTTTCTATAAATAATATTGAATTTGGTGTTCATGGACCAATTATCAAAAATAAACTCTATTATTATTTAAATGTCCGTCATATTTATTACGATGGTCACAATAAAGGACAGGAACGTTATACACCTATTGCTTACACAGAAGAAACCGCGTTCAATGAGGTATCTTTGATCGACTCCGCTACGATGCTGGGTTCCGGCGACTGGGTTGATATGGGTTGGAACCGAAAAAATTATCTTCAGGGACAGCTGATCTACCGTATCAACGATAAATCCCGGATTTCTTATAATATGATCTATGATAACCGCAGATATCAGGATTTTGATCGTTCATGGATGTACAATCCTCAAGGACTGGCATTAAATGATATGATCGGTCAGACCCATATTGTAAAATTTCAGCAGCAGTTATCACAAAGTACCTTTTATGATCTGGCATATTCATACGGAAATCGAGAGTATAAACACTATTATGATCATTTTGAACTAACGGATGCCGATACCAACTTACTGGTGCATCAGGATTTTCAAACCACTCTCCCGTACCAGTTCCATGTTGGCGGTACGCAAAACAGCTGGTACTCCAGGAACAGCGGATATCATCTTGGTAAATTTACTTTAACGTCCCAGCTAAATCAGGTTCACCAACTAAAAATGGGTGCTGAATTTAAGCAAAACAATGTAGAATGGGAATCCTGGGAATACCGACCGGCAGCGAATGAAGAATCTTTTAATGTGGAAACACCTTACATTACACCGACGCATTTAGCGGATACCACGGTGTATTCCAGCTCTTTTTCTGTCAATCCGGTTGAATTTTCTGCTTTTATTCAAGATAAAATTGAATTAAAGGACTTTATTGTTAATGTGGGTGTCCGAATTGATTATTTTAATCCGGATTATGTTGTTCTGGTTGATCAGTCTGATCCGGATATTTACAATCCTATCAAACCCACGAATCGTTTTAATGATATAAACGGCAACGGAATTCAGGATGCCGGAGAAGCTTCAAAGAGCATTGACGATCGCCGGGAATACTGGTATGTGGATGCCAGTCCGAAGGTGGCAGTTAGTCCGCGCCTCGGCTTTTCTTTCCCCATTAGCGACGAAGGAGTGTTCCATTTTAGTTACGGACATTTTTTTCAAACACCGAATTATACCTATTTATATACAAACCCGAATTTTCAACTTGGCAGCGGTACCGGCCATCAGGGGACTATCGGGAATGCGAATATGGAACCGGAAAAAACCATTGTGGGAGAAATTGGACTGCAGCAACAGCTCAACAGTAATCTTTCCGCAGATGTTACCATTTATCTAAAGGATGTTCGGGATTTGACCGGTACTCGTTCGGATGTGATCGAGGTCTTCGGCGGTTCAAAATACTATTCCAGAATTGTCAACAGTGATTTTGCGGTAATTAAAGGTATTACTGTATCTTTAAATCAACGTGATCCCAGCGGCTTATATGTCGGTGCAGATTATACCTTCCAGATGGCTGAAGGAACGGCATCAGATCCCTATGCTTATATGAATGCCATTTCCGGCGGTTCGCAACCGGAAGTCCAGCTCCTGTCACTGGCATGGGATCAGCGACATACCGTAAATGTTATCGGTGGTTATAATACGGCTTTCTGGGGTGTTAATGCGGTAGCCAATTATGGCAGTGGACTTCCTTACACACCGCGGGCCAGTGAAGACATTACCTCTCTGCTGGAAAATGCAGAGAGCAAACCGTCTACATTCAATGTAGATGTTCGGGGATTTTACCGTGTACGGATCGCCGGGTTAAAACCGGAATTTTTTATTCGTATAACAAATTTATTAGATAAATTAAATGAAACAGGTGTGTTCAATGATACCGGACGCGCAGGATTTACGGGTGAGCAGGAACGGATTGAAGCCTTGAATGTGGCGACTCCTGTCAATACCATTGAAGAATATTTTATTATACCCTACCATTACTCTGAACCAAGACGCATTGAAATCGGTATGAGGATAGATCTATGAAAATAATACAAAAAATAATGATATGTCTTTTTATCACTGCTGTGGCCTTTGCCCAAAGCGGTCCGGAATACCGCCGTTCTGCTGTGCATAACGCGAACTTGGTTCGTACCGTTTTCGGGAACTGGGGCGTTGTCGGGCAGCCGATCGGAAAAGGTCCGCGCGGTGCCTGGCTCTATGATACCAACGGCTATATCGGAGATATCAGCCCCATGGTCGGTGCCGAAGTAACTTATTACGATAGTGAACTGGATTCCATGCTAACATTCCACAATGTTGTGGTGTGTCCTGTTGAACGTCCTTATACTCAGGTAGAGGCATCAAATTCAGGAAAATTATGGACTTTTGAACCTGTCGGCGGTTATATCAATGCAAATCAGACCCGTATTGCAATGAGCACGAATCCGAATTCCTGGCCGCCATCATGGCCTGATAAAATGGATGAGGAAGATCCGGGCTGGAGCGATTCCTGGAACGGCTACTTTGGGAGAAATGTGTTTTCTGCCGATCAGGAAAGTTTTTATGTCATGGATGATAATAATGATGAAGAATATAATTACCGCTCTAACACAGCCGGGCGTATTACCGGATTCCCGGGTTATGCATTTAAACCGGATGCCAATGACCTGAGCCGTAACGGACTCGGACTTGAAGTTAAGGTCCGCGGAATGCAATGGCAGCAATTCCTGGCCGCGGATGTGATCTTTTGGCTGTATGAAGTGACTAATACATCAACAACAGATTACAGTAAAGTTGCTTTTGGTATGGTCTGCGGTACTTATCTTGGTGTGACAAGTACCGAAAATTACGGTGAATACGATGATGACTGGTCCTTTTTCGATGTTGAAAAT
Source organism: Fidelibacterota bacterium (assembly GCA_023134755.1). Classification (GTDB taxonomy): domain Bacteria; phylum Fidelibacterota; class Fidelibacteria; order Fidelibacterales; family Fidelibacteraceae; genus M50B103. Next base: position 4,572 of record JAGLUM010000101.1, read on the forward strand.
GATATTACTTACACCGGTGACTTTGATGATAACTGCAACCGTAATCCGAAATGGAAGGGATCTGTCGGACTTGTTGGCTACGCGTTCCTGGAAAGTCCGGGCAACCCATATGATGGAATTGATAACGACAGAGATAACGACGTAGAAACCTATCCACATCTAAGCTTTACCGCGCCCTTATTTACCGAAACGGATTTTGATACTATTATCTATGATATTGGTGATGAGGTTGTAGTTATTGACCAGGATTATAACCGCTCGACCGTAACCATTACTACAAATCCGCAGGTCGTTACTACCCGCGGGATGACTGTTACTATTATCCCGGGTGAGACAAAATTTATTGAAGGCAATACCGTTGATCAATTTTATAATATTAATCCGAATGCGTATGACGGTATCGATAATGATCTGGATGGATTAATCGATGAAAATTATACTTACCACTACCGCCAGATCCGGATGAAACAGGAAGCTGATAAATACGATATCGATCATGATGGTGACCGTGAAGAAATTATTAATGTTATTCTTTATGATAAGCTCAGCCCGGTTTCCTACATTGATTATATTTCGGGTCTTGGAATGAACGATCCGATGATAGACGAAAAACGGTCAGATGGTATTGATAATGACGGAGACTGGGATCCAGATTTTGATGATGTAGGCGCAGACGGAAAAGATAATACGAACGATTTCGGAGAAGGAGATGGTTTCCCCACCGCCGGTGAACCGAATTTCGACAGGACTGATGTGGATGAATCGGATCAGATCGGACTAAGTAGTTTTAACTATTTTACTCCCTCAAACGAATATCCAATGAATGATGATGATCTGCTCTGGGACTGGATGAAACCCGGTTATTTTGATATGCCGACCAATATTCAGAACGGGAAACCTGTTGCCGGTGAAGACGGTGACTTTGTTTACGGATCCGGGTATTTTCCGTTGCCCAAAGGTGAAACTCGGCGCTTTTCTCTGGCTTTGGTTTACGGACACGATATAGATGATCTGTATAAAAACCGCCAAACTGTACAAAAAATATATGATAGTGACTATCGTTTTCCGTCAGCACCAAATAAACCGACCTTAACAGTCGTGCCCGGGGACGGGAAAGTGACTTTGTACTGGGATCGTGAAGCGGAAAAATCTATCGATCCGGTGACTAAGGAAAATGATTTTGAAGGCTATAAAATATATAAAGCTACCGATCCGGATTTTAATGAGCTGTATACGGTCACCAATGCGAACGGCGTGGTTACCGGATATAAATGTCTGAAACAATATGATATTGTCAATGATATCGAAGGCATGTTTGAAGCCGGATCCGAACTGTATCAGGAAGCCGACGGATTTACGGTTAATCTTGGTAGTAATACCGGCCTGCAGCATTCCTATGTGGATAATGATGTCGTGAACGGGAAACAGTACTTTTATGCTGTTGTTGCTTACGATCGCGGGGATGCAAATGCGGATATATATCCGTCTGAAAATACCAAGTTTATCTCGGTGCAGCCTGACGGTAATATCATTACAGATATTAATACTGCTGTCGTACGACCGCAGCCACGGGTGGCAGGGTACGATCTGCTAAATGAAAGTTCTACGCTCTTTCACGATGAAGGTCCCGCGACCGGAGATATTTCCTACATGATCTTGGATGAAACACAGTTAACCGGTCATACCTACCGGGTAACATTTAACGATACAAAATACGATAGTATAGACAATAACGGGAATGATGCTCTGGATTTTGAAGATCCGGAAGAATACACCCCGTATACAACAACCTACACTATTATGGATATTACCGGGCACACAGCATTAATTGAAATTGATACATCCTTTATTTCTCTTGGAAAGAAACATATTATTCGCGCTAGCATATTGATAGCTGAAGAGGATTATCCCAATGATTATATTGACCTGACGGAATTTGTTATTGATACCATACGCGGCAGAATAAAATTGGCTGATGACAGTGTCTATGAGCCAGGATCTTATATCCTGAACTTTCAGTATTATCCGGTTCATGAAAGTCCGAATATCTATGCGTCTCCCTTTACGAATGAAACAAAGGATTCTGATATATTTGATGGCATTCAGTTAGTATTTGATAACGACTGGACAGTGAAAAAAGATGAAGATGCCACATTTTGGAACAATTCGGATGACCGGATAATGGACTTCTCAATGCGGGCATTTACGTCTTCCTTTGGTGATAAAATTCTGACCGGTATTCCGTATCCCGCAAATTATGAATTACGCTTTACCGATTCCACTGTCGTTGGATATGAGACCTCCGAAGACCTTATTAGCAGTATCTATTCGAGTCTTCCTTCTTTTCTGAGGCCCAAGGCGGTAAAGACCAATTTTTACCTGTATAATCTAACTGATTCCCATATCGTCCCCTTTATTTTCGCCGGAGGTATAAAGAATGATGCCGATATCTATGAATTGTCAAACGGCGCCATGTTGAGCACTTTTTTCTATTTACCCGGTGATACCGATTCATCCGATGCATACTATTCTTGGGTTATTAATTTCAGAGATCAGACAGCAATACGCCCTCGCTTTGCTGCCGGGGATATTCTGACAATAGTTACAGAAAAACCATTCCGGAAAGGTGATGTCTTTGAATTTACCACTGAAGCTCCCGTAGTTGATGTCACATTAGCCGCTGAATCGCTGGATGATATACAGGTTGTTCCCAACCCTTACATTGTTGCAAATAATATGGAAGCGCCACTGCCGCCGGCTGTGACTTCCGGACGCGGCGAGCGCCGTATCGAATTCCGGAAACTGCCAAGCGACGCAAAAGTATATATTTTTACTTCTTCGGGTGCTTTGGTTAAAACCCTCAACCATGGCGGTGACATTCATAATGGAACCTTAGCCTGGGATTTAAAATCCAGTGAAAATCTTGATGTGGCATTTGGCGTATATTTTTATGTCATAGAATCAAGTGTTGGAAAGAAATCCGGGAAACTAGGTGTGATCAAATAATTAGGAACAGGATAATACAATGAAAAAGTTGATGAAAATAACTTTGGTAATATTTGGACTTATGTGTTCCTTGGCTACAGCACAGGATAAGATCGGAACCACAGCCGCCAATTTTCTGAATATACCGATTGGTGGAAAAGCTATCAGCATGGGAGGCGCCTATACCGCTATTGCGGATGATCCCACTGCGCTGTTTTGGAATCCCGGTGCTATGTCACGTACCGAACACAGTGATGTTTATACCAGTATTACCAATTACTTTGTTGGTGCTAAACACACATGGTTTGGCGCACAGTATATGCTTACTTCCAGTGACGCTATTGGTGTTAGTCTGAACAGTCTGAATTATGGCGATTGGGAAAAGGTAACCACAGTAGAAAATCCGGAAGGGACAGGGGAATATTGGCAGGCAAGCGATATGGCTCTGGCACTGACATATTCACGGAATATGACCGATCGTTTTTCTATCGGCGGATCCATTAAGTACATTCACCAGCAAATATATAATGAAACGGCATCGACAGTAGCTATTGATCTGGGTCTGCTGTTCATTACGCAGTTTAACGGATTACAGATCGGTGCCAGTATCCGCAATTTCGGTGGATCTTTACAGATGCGCGGACGGGACCTTCTGACACAGGTGGATCTGGATCCTGAAAGTGAAGGAAACAACGAGAATATTGTTTCGTACCTGAAGACAGATGAATGGGCAATTCCCCTGACCTATGTTATCGGTGTATCTATGCCGGTAATTGACAAAGGTTTTACCAAATTACTTCTCGCCGGTGATGTTATGCGTTCCACGAATGATGCGCAAACCATCAATCTGGGAGCCGATCTGCGCATTGCCGATATTATCAGTCTGCGCGCGGGATATCAATCATTGATGAAAGCAGAACGGGAAAACGGTCTGACCCTCGGAGTTGGTATTGATATCGAAATTTCCGGTTATTCAATCATATTTGATTATGGTTTTCAGAGTTTTGGAAAACTGGGTATGTTAAATACGACATCACTAGCCCTTACATTTTAGATATTTGAAATTAAAGGTGGCAATGTAAATGTGTCACAAATATATATATGAGATACAAGTGAAAACAAAAAAGGAGTAAAAAACCATGAAGAAACTTTTTGTGATCTTAATGGTCGTGTTTGCTACGTTTGCTTTGGCTGATGTCAATGTTACTTACGTTGTAAACATGTCAACCCTCACAGGTATGGGTGCTACAGACTCAACCTATGAAGTTCAGTTATGTGGATCAGAAGTCGGTCCTGAAGGTACCGATAACTGGTACAACATTTTCCTGACCTGGGGTGACGATTCTCAGATGGCAACCAATTTCGGTGGTGACTACTGGCATTTGACCGTTGCCTACCCGGATTCCATGATCGGCTGGCGAATGGCATACAAAATTCGCTACAAATCATTGGAAGATGAAGGATTCAACTGGGAAAATGTAACCATTGCTGGTGGTAACCGTATGTATGTTTTATCGGCAGTAGACACTGTTCTACAGCCTGCTTACGTAAATAACAATTGGGATCCTCCCTATACACCTTCAGATTCAGTTGATATTTTCTTCCGCATTAATATGGGTGCGGATGAAGGCTTTATTGACACGGATCCCCTGTGTATGGTTGGTGGACTTCCGGCTGGCGGTGCAGGTACCAATATGTGGTCACCGGGAACCTATGTTCTTGAACAAGAAGGAAGCAGTGATTTCTGGAATTATCACCTGAAATTGGATCCAAGCTTACTTCCCCTGGCCGATCAAATGTATCGCTACCTTAATGGTACCGAATGGTCAGATCATAATGAAAACCTTCAGGGCGCCTACTTTCCCGGTAATGAAAACCGCGGTATTTCCCTGGGAACCAATGATACCACCATTGCATGGGTTTGGTGGAATGATATCCCGGGTGGTGATTTTGAAGGCAGTGATTCAGCTACCATTACATTTGGTGTAGATATGTCATCAGCTGTTGAAAACAATGGCTTTGAAATCGGTGATACTCTTGAAGTACGTTTAGGTTTCGAATTAAGTTCTACAGAAGTATTGGAAGTTCAGATGGTACATGTTGGCGGTACACAAATGTATTCGATAGTGGTAAATGATGTTCCGCTGGTCTTTGGTGATTATTTATACTATCAGTACTACATGGTAAAGAACGGTGCTGATCAACGTGAAGTCTATTACAACTTTAATTATGACGGTGATACGCAAAGTGCTGCAGAGCGCCGCCGTATTATCATTTCCGGAGCAAGCGCAACAGTTGCCGATATTGAAAGTGATCTCGGTGATGACCGCCGTATGCCTTTCTTCCGCAACAATAGTCTTCTTGCACAGGATGTCACGGTCCATGTCGAATGTGACCTGCGTCCGGCATTTGCAACCGTTGCAGCCGGTAAGGTCCTCGAAGATATTCAGGGCTCATTGGATATTTCCAATATCTCTGATATCACGGGCGTTGCAATCAACGGTCCGCTTTCAAATAATGTAGAAGGCACATGGGCAGGTTGGGGTTCATCTTTGATGGCAGATACTACCCGCAAGATGTGGGATGACGGTACACATGGCGATGCAACTGCCGGTGATACCATCTATACTATCACATACTTCTTGTCTCCGGATTCCAGCCATACCGTTGGTCAGGAATGTAAATTCGGAATTAAAGGCGGTGACAATGAAGGTGGAGAAGGCGGATACGGTAATAACCATATCGTGAACATCGATGATTCACAAGCTGAAAGTTATCTCTATATTGCTTTTGGTAGCATCAACCCGGCATTCTACAGCGAATGGACTCCGGTCCCTGGTGTTGGCGTTGAAGATGTTGTACCGGCTACTTTTGAATTAGTTCAGAACTATCCGAACCCTTTCAATCCGATCACAACTATCGGTTATCAATTACCGGCAAGCAGCGATGTAAAGCTCAGCGTATTTGATATGACAGGCCGAAAGATCCGGACACTGGTTGACGGATACGTTGCCGCAGGCATTTATGAAGTAAAATTTGATGCTTCGAATCTCGCCTCTGGCGTTTACTTCTATCAATTAACTTCAAACAACAATATCGTTGTTAAGAAAATGGTTTTGATGAAGTAATGAATAGAAACTAGTAACTGGTAACTAGTAACTAATAACTGGTAACTGGTTTAATGATAAAATCCCTTTCTTGTCATAAGATGAGAAGGGGATTTTTTGTAAGAACCAAGATTCAAGAACCAAGATTCAAGAGCCAAGATAAACTTGTTCTCCGAAGCTCCGAGAATTCGGAGCGTAGGGGAAAGGCAAAAGTAAAAAGTCGTAAACCGTGAAACGTCTGCTGAGCGTTTTATCCGGCGTAGCCTTTAGGCAAAGATGAAAGCACGAAGTAGCGAAGTCTGGTGAGTCGTAAATAGTTGAAGTAAAAGAAAAACTACCTCAACAAAGTTATCCTGTCCGTCTAAGCTTCAGTGAAGATGGGAGAACATAGGCAAATCAGGTGAAGCGCATTGTTATCAAGTTATTTTCCCTTTACCATCGGAGTAACATAGATAATCAGAAAGAAAATAATCGAAAAAGATACAATTATACCCGCTATCCATAGTACCTTTTCGCATCCTGACATCGGCTTTACATCTTCTGTTCGTCCCCAGGAAACAGACGCCCATATTCTCTCATAGAAATAATACATAATCATTCGCGTGGAGTGGTGATAAATGACAATCAATGTGGCAATGAACGCCGCGGTTTTGTAGGAGGGTGGAACTAGCACTATAATCGCATAAGCTCCGATCCAAGTCCAAAT
>JAGLUM010000102.1 GCA_023134755.1 Fidelibacterota bacterium
GAACAGGTTTTCATCATGCAGATCCATCCTGACGGAAAAACGATATATTTCGATATGGCCATTAATCACGGACGGGATATTTATTCTCTGGATCTGGAAAGCGGTGATATACAGCCGTACATTTTTAATATTAGCTATGATAACCGTACACCTTTTATTACGCCAAACGGTAATACTTTGTATTATGCGTCGGACTGTAGCGGTATTTTTAATATTTATCGGCTTGATCTCGCTTCCGATGTGGAAGCTGAATTGATGACCAATGTTATTGGCGCGGCCATGTATCCGGCAGTCAATAACGATACCCTTACCTATACTCTCTTTAAGGAAGGCCATTTTGCATTGTATCAACGGGATATAAAAACAATAATACCTGCTGAATACGCAAAATATAAAGAGTATAGTTTTCCAACTATAATGCAATCCTGTGCAGGGCTCTGTTCTGTTGAAGCACAAGCATACGAATATCAATTTAGTAGTTTATTCTTTGTTCCTTTTTTACAATATGACTACAATGCGCTGAAAGCCGGGTTGATCTTTTATCAGAATGAAGTTTTGAATAAATTTGACCTCTTTGCCATGGCAGATATCAATGCTCGCGGAGATTATGACATCGTTGCCCGGCTTGATTTTAACCAATTCTTACCGCGTTTCTATGCCGAAGTGTACGCGATCGGATTATCCCGGACAGATACCATTTTATATAATGATTACTATCCAATGGAACAAAAACTACGTTTCTCACTCTCTGAGGCAACATTGGGGGTTCATTACACCTGGCAAAATCTTCATTACTTTGAACTCTCCGCCACTACCGGCCAATATACATCCAATATTAAAGGTGAGTTTAACGATCCTTCTCTGGGATTGGTTAAATTTGTTCCCTCAACATATTATAAAGGACAACGTATCCAATTACGTTATCAGGCAGATTTTACCCGGCAGCATTGGCAGAGTAATATTTCACCCACTCGCGGGTTTCGAGTAAATAACGCTGTTATTGCCTATGATCTTAATCAATTCATTGACGGTTATAAAGTAACCAATTACGGTACTTATGCCGAGACCTATACCAAGCATTATACTCCGCGTATTGACTGGGATTCCGATATTTTTATTCCCCTCCCCTGGACAAAACACAGCTCGTTATCATTTAATATTGATGTTGGAATGATGTTTAATACTGAAATTGACAGCTTTTTTAATTATTTTGGCGGAGGACTCCCGGGACTAAAAGGCTATCCCTTCTATACGATAGAAGGAACACATAAAGCTATTCTGACATCTACACTTAGATTCCCGATCACTAAAAAATTAAATGTAAATTTCGAACCCTTTTCCTTCGAAAATTTCTATATAGGTCTCTATCATCAAATTGGTGACGCATGGACTTTTGGGCATAGTGATCCAAGCTGGAAACAGGATGTGGGTATTGAAGCACGTATAGGAGGCCATTCCTGGTATGGATTTCCTCTTGCTCTGACATTTGATCTAGTTTATGCCCTTAACTTGATCCAGTATGATGAATTTGATATTACAAAAACCATTGGACATAATTTTCGATTTTATTGGACCATTTTATTTGATTTTTAATATAATATGCATATGAAACGTTTAATTATACCATTTATTATGATCTTTACTCTCCTGAATGCTCAGGTACCGGAAAAAATCCGCTCTAAATCCATCCCCTTGGGTGTTGGATTTTCTACTGTCTTGCCCGGTGCGGGACAATGGTACGCCGGCAGCAAAGCAATGGCTGTCCTGTATGTTACACTTGAAGCTGTTTTTATCGGCGGAAATATCTATTTTGTGCATCAGGGAGATCAGGCGATTGATGACTATAAGGACTTTGCGGATGAGTACTGGTTGGTGGAGACATGGCTTGAAAAATATAATCCGGTTACCGATCCCACCACCCATACCGCCACCGTTTATGTGGATAACCGGGCATATTCTCCGCAGATCGAATCAAGTTACAATGCCATGATAGCCGACATGGACAACGGATACGATAATATCAGTATAGATAAAGATTACCATTTTTATGAAAATATCGGGAAATACGAGCAATTTAAAGCAGGCTGGGTTGACTGGACCCTTGCCGGTGAAGACCCCGGGGACCCGATGCAGGGTATCTACCGGAAATACTCAAATGATCAGTATGAATACGCAGGCATGCGGCGTGCAGCAAACGATTTATTAAGGATTGGCGGATATTTCGGAACAGCACTGTTTTTTAATCATTTCATTTCTGCTATTGATGCAGGCTTTCGAATAAAGAAACTACATGCAAATCAGGAAATTTTATGTAAATTATATTATGCGCCGATGATCAGCGCGTCAAATATGATAGGTATACAAACAGGAATACATGTGACATTTTAACCAATGGGATTTTATGAAGAAACATTATCTACTACTCAGTATAATTTTAACCATTAGCATCATACTAAGCGGATGTTCCGGCTCAAAAGCAAACAAAAAAGAAGATATTCAGCGGGAACGTACCTATATAGAACGCTACGAAGATGCGATTGTATCTTTTGAAGCAAAAAAATATTATAAGTGTATCGAAGATTTTACCTTTGTGGTATTCAATGCTCCGGGCAGCGATATTGCGGACGATGCGCAGTTTTATGTAGCGTCCTGTCATTTTGAAATGAAAGAATACCTCCTTGCTATTAATGAATATCAACAGCTGCTTCGCCGCTGGCCGCATAGTGATTTGCATGAAGAAACCCAGTTTAAAATTGCGGAATGTTATTATGAGCAAAGTCCGGGATACCAGCGCGACCAGGGACATATTCTAAAAGCGATCCTGGCTTATC
>JAGLUM010000103.1 GCA_023134755.1 Fidelibacterota bacterium
AATCCTGAATTACGCAAACTTAATACACCGGCATACAAATATGTGATTCGGCTTCCTAAAGGGAAACGGTCTGTCTTAGATAATGAACTGAATGCGATGAAAGCCTTACCAACTCATATTGCTTACAAAGTAAAAGCCGGAGATACTTTATCTGAAATTAGCCTAAAATACGGTATTACGGTTCAGAATATCACGGAAACCAACAAACTGAAAAATAAATCACGTATTTATATTGGTCAGAAACTAATTATATCTCAGGGCGGATCATCGTATCTTGCTTCGAGTAATGTATACAGCAATAATAGCTCTGCCTCATCACGGAGCGGTAAACCGGATTTGTCCGCTTCATATCGAAAGATCATTTACGTAGTGAAACCCGGTGATACTCTCGGTGAAATTGCAGAAATATATGATACACGCGCGTCGCGAATCCGGGTATGGAACGGGTTGGTCTATAAAGAACATATTTATCCGAAGCAGAAACTTAATATTTGGATACCCAAAGGCAACAGTTACGAAGCTGTAAAACAATATTATACGGTAAAATCCGGGGATTCTTTTGAGCGAATTGCCCGCCGTTACGGGATTTCTGTAAATGAATTAAAAAAAATAAATCCAAGCATGAATTATTCGAAAATATATCCGGGAGATAAGGTCAGGATTCAATAAAATTGCTTGCATAAACTTTAAAAAAAAACTATCTTACACGGCTATGAGAAAATCAGACATTGTAAAAGAAATATCGACAGCTACAGGCTTAACCCAGGTTGAGACAGAAGCGGTTATTGAGGGTTTCATTTCTGTTGTTAGTGAAGCCTTGGTTCAGGGAGAACGGGTTGATTTACGGGGTTTTGGCAACTTTATTTTGAAAATACGTAAAGCAAAAGCAGCCCGTAATATATCAACAGGCGAAACAGTTCATGTTCCTGAACATTATTTGCCCTATTTTAAGGCCTCTGAATCTTTAAAAGAACGGGTAAATGCAAATTTGAAAAAGGTCTTATAAGGAGATAGGTTAATGCCCTGCGGTAGAAAAAGAAAAAAAAGCAAGATCCGTAATCATAAACGGAAAAAACGTTTAAGAAAAAATCGTCATAAAAAGAAAAATCGTTAGATAAAAGAGACTGTCAGACAGTCTCTTTTTTTATGCAGGCAAGAAAAACCTCTCCTTCGTTCCGATGCTGATCGGAACTTCGGAGAGTAAACTTCTCCTTCATCACCACCTACGGTATCATCTTCGGTGAACCTTCAATGATCAAGAAACCTTCGGTGGTCAAAAAGACTTCGGAGAGTAAACTTTAAACCTTAAACCTTAAACTTTTTAAACACTTAAACTGATAAACCCAGCCCTAATAGTTACTCATATATGATCTGTTTGAAAAATTATTTAGGAAAACCAAGTAAAAAAAACCTTTAAACCTTATCCAATATTCTGTATTTTCCCCTTGCCATGTTAAATATTCAAAGTGTATCAGACATTACAGATCAAATTAAAGCCAAGTTGGAAAATGAAATTTCGGATATCATTATCCGCGCTGAAATTTCAGAGTGCAAGTTTCACAGTAGCGGACATATTTATCTGGTATTAAAAGATCCCGGAGCGGTATTACCGGCGGTTATCTGGCGCAGAACAGCTCAGGAACTACGCACACAGCCTGTGGTAGGAATGGAAGTTATTGTATATGGCCGTCTAAGTGTATATGCGCCGCATGGCCGATATCAATTTATTATCCAATCATTGCAGGATGCCGGCCGCGGTGAACTGTATATTCAGTTCGAAGCGTTAAAGGCAAGGTTAGTAGAAGAAGGTTTATGTGATTCGGAGCGAAAAAAAGCTATTCCGGATTATCCCATGCATGTTGGTATTGTAACCAGTGAGACCGGGGCTGCACTTCAGGACATGCTCCGTATTTTCCGTCAGGATGCACCTCATGTACAGCTCAGTCTGTCTTCTGCCAGAGTACAGGGGAGAGGAGCGGCTCAAACTGTTATTGATGCTTTAAAAGAGCTGAATAACACGGTACATCCAGATTGCGTGATCTGTGTGCGCGGCGGAGGTTCTATTGAGGATCTATGGGAATTTAATGATGAAACATTAGCGCGTTTTATAGCTGAATATCCCCTGCCTCTTATTACGGGTATCGGACATGAAACGGATACGACTATTGCTGATCATGTTTCAGATTATCGCGCATCTACACCGACCAATGCGGCAGAAACAGTCTGTAAATCCTGGCGGGATGTACGAAATAAATTAAACCAGTTGGATTATTCACTTACATCACGCATTGAATATTTTATTGAAAAACAGTATCGGCGTTTTCAGAATATACAACGGTATTTATCATCACGGAGAATGTCAGATACCATCATATCATGGCAAGATAAAACCATATCCCTGTTTAGACAACTGGAGCGTATTATAAAAAATAATATTAAGTATAAAAGAACACAATATAATGGAATAGAGAGTAAATTGTCATCCCAAAGAATATCAAATAATATTATCTCATGGCAAGATAAGATACCCATACTGCAGAGACGAATAGAGCGAGGGATGAATGCACATATAAAATATAAAAAGGCACGATACGAGGGAATAGACGGTAAATTAACAGCCTATTCTCCCGAACATGTTCTTAAAAAGGGTTATTCGCTGATAAGAGACAAGAATAGTCAGTTAATTCGGTCTGTTGATGTATTATCTCCCCGGGATAATATCAGTATCGAATTTCATGATGGATATGCGGATGCCACCGTAAGCAAATGCGATAAAAAAGGATAATATCA
>JAGLUM010000104.1 GCA_023134755.1 Fidelibacterota bacterium
GTTGATCATATGCATTATATTCACAATCTAAAAAAATATAAAAATATCGATAACTTTATTACGACAATTTACTTCTATTTGTGGAAAACTTGAATTTTTGATTACCCACGGTATTTCATACTAGAACCATTATTTTCTGGAAAATACTTGTCACTGTTGCTCTGAGATCTCCAAAGAAAATCATTTTGTTTATCGATGCTTTTAAATTATCTTTTGCGTTATGACAATTACATTTTCTAAAATGGCTGTACCTTCGCCTCCGGAATCACTATCTATTATTGCGGACCTACACATTCATTCAACCGCTTCTGACGGCGAATATTCTCCCACTGAAATTGCGCAAATGCTGAACCGTGGCAATATTCATTTCGCTGCCCTTACCGATCATGACAGCTTTTCCGGATTCCGGGAATTCGAGAAAACGTTCGACGGCATTGCCATCCCGGGTGTTGAACTTTCCGTAGATTATCAAAATAGCGGATTACACCTTTTGGGATATGGATTTAATCCTGATTATAAACCATTTATCAAGCTGTTGGAGCATTTTCAGCAGATCCGCTATGAACGTGTTGAGAAAATGTGTGATAAATTATGCGAAATGGGACTGCATATCACCATGGATAATGTAAAAAAAAATTATCCCCCTACAACTACACTTGGGCGGCCGCACGTCGCACGTGCAATGCTTGCAGCCGGTTACGTAAAATCCTTTAATTCCGCCTTTAATAAATATATTGGCGACGGGAAGCCTGCTTATATACCTAAGGCTCGTCTTGATCTACATCATGCCATTAAAATGATCAATGATTCAGGTGGTATTACCATTCTTGCCCATCCGGGTCTCTATCATGCTGAAATCTCATTTAATGAGCTTGTAAAACTTCCTGTCAACGGATTTGAAGCCTATCATCCTAATCATTCGCAATCTTTTTCTCGCATTATTATTGACTATTGCAACAAACATGATTTGTTGTATAGCGGGGGATCAGATTTTCATGATCTTCGGAGAAACAAAGCAAATGTTATTGGGAAATGGGGGTTGAATCCGGGTGAATGGGAGCAGTTTAAATCATATATTAACGCCAACTGCGTGTATCAACTCAAATAATTTTTTAAACACGGTCTGTGGGCAGTGTTTCACCCATAATCGCACGAATAATATTGGAACCACCTGAGTATTGCAGAATTAATCCGATAATGGATTGTAAAGGTACACAGATGATCATCCCGATGGGTCCCCACACCCAATGCCAGAAAAACAAAGAAACAATAATAAACAAGGGTGAAAGTTTTAATCCCTGGCCCATATAACGGGGATCAAGAACGTTCCCAAAGAAAAACTGACTGGATATTAAGAGTATCGAAAAGATAAAAAACGTTCCGCCAAATCCATATTGCAGAAGAAATATCAACATGGGAAACAGCGTAGCAATAATTGAACCGATACTGGGTATAAAATTGAGTAAAAAGGTAATGAGTCCGATAATAATAATAAAATCCAGTTTAAAGAAAGATGCGATGATCATTGCTGAAACTGACGTACCAAAGCTGATAACGGTTTTTCTGGAAATATATGTCTGAATTTTTTTCTGGATCTCCGGAATGATCTCTGGCCGGCTTTTCCCATTGGTTTTGAGAATAAGAGCTTCCATGCGTTCCTGGAGGCTTTTCCGTTCAGCAATAATAAACAGCAGTAATAAAATTACCAGGATAAGTGACACAATAAAATCGACAAAACTTCCCATCGTTGAGGTAATAAATTCTTGTAAGGAAATACGGTCGGCTAACTCAAACCAGTTTATTTTTTCCTTAAAGAAATACTGTGCATCCTCCATCGGAATTTTAAACTGCGCCAAGGTATTCTGAGAAACCAAGATAAGTTTTTCCTGATATTTCGGGAACTCACCAACAAATGAGGTAATACTTGCATATACTACTATTCCGATGAGAAACAATATAACACTTACGATCACAAGCAGCAGAATAATGATCAGGAAGTTCGGTACTTTTTTACGGATTAAAAATCCTACTAACGGACTAAACAAAAAGGCAAAAAATATTGCGAGCATAAGCGGGATAAAAATATTACGTAATTCCCGCATGAAATAGATCGCAACACAAAATACCGCAATAGTTAAAAGGCCTTTTAGGTATCGGGCAATTTTATCCTGGCTGGCTGTGCTCATTTCTCACCTGTGTTACATATAATAATTTACTATTTTCACATAATTTTACAAGTTTATTTTTCAAATTGAAACAGAGAAATAAGGTGTAAATATATTTCCTTTATTATCGCAAAATACGAGCAATATTTATTCTGAATAATGCAATTATAATAGATACTTTTTTACATAATTGGTTTAAAGATTGACACAACACAAATAATTTTGTATTTTATATAGATGTTTATTGGGCAAAATTTATTAAGAATTTATGAATTTAAAAATATATAACATTTCAAAACGCGTTTCTCCATTTACTCCACCATCCACTGAGGGAGACTTTATTTGTAACACATCAAAAGTATATAACGAAAATAAAATTGATGTGCGAATTTTTCTTCCCCGTTACGGATATATTTCTGAACGCAAATATATCCTGCGTGAAGTTATCCGTTTAAAGGAAATATCCGTCAAAATGGATAATGAAGAACTTATCTCTTCTGTTAAATCAGCTTTTATCCCGGATTCACGGGTACAGGTATACTTTAATATTTTTCCGGATCACTACCGGGAAATTACAAAGCAGGTAACAAGTAATTATATCAAGCCAAAGAATATGAATGTATACAATGCATTCTTAATGTACACTTTTTCAGCACTGAATACCCTTGAGCGTCTATATTGGAAGCCGGATATTATTTTATGTTACAACTGGCATTCTGCAATAGTTCCGATCCTGCTTAAAACCGTTTTAAAAGATCACGACTGGTTTAAAAATATCAAGGTTGTAACGGTACTCAGCGCGGACGAACCGTTTTTTGCTTTCCCTGAAAAAGCACTTAAACGGGTTCATGTCAACGGAAACATGAATCAATTGACAGACCCGGCAGGACTTTTGCAAACTGCCCTTGATATGTCGGATGCTGTTATTCAATTAAAGTCTAAAAAAGAAAATAAACTTGCTCCATTATTGAAGAAGAAAAAAATTAATGCTATTTTGTCTGCAAAGAAGGAACATTATAAAATATTCAACATAAATACGCCGAACAATAACATAGAATTTTGGGGTCCAATTGCAAAAGAACTATATGAATTTCTCGACAACTTATAAAAATCCTGCGAAATCCGCAAAGCGACGTCAAAGTGTATATACTTTGACTTTTTTTTGTTTTCTTTTTATTTTGATGTTAAGCACATCATGCAGTGAGAATATCTTTCAGACACCCTACGGGAATAAATCACTGGTGGTAGATACCCTGCATTATGACTATCATTTCATTCATGGGATCAAAAACATCAACACCCCCGCATCAGGAAATATACTTTATCAGAATAAAGCAGGTAATTACAATGATCTATCTGCAGATTTTCTGATCAAATTTACTAACTTTATTTCTCTAAACGGGATACCGGACTCGGTTGAGATTACTATTAACCAAGCAGATGTGATCCTGTATCCGGCAGATTACTGGGGCAATGAGAGTACAGTTTCGTTAGATATCCATATGGTTAATAACGATACTTCTTTGTACTGGGAAAATATTTCTGCTATAGATGAGGTGTTAGCATCATTGGACGGACAGACAAGTTATTATGCCACGACAACATTTTCACCTGATGTGGATTCTCTTCGTATACCCATTGGTCTGACAACGGTAAATGATTGGTATATTCGTCCGGACTCATTATATGTTAACAATGGGTTTACCGTAAAAAAATCTGATGATTCCAGAGGCATGATAGCATTTTATTCTATAGAATACAGTTCCACTGAAAATGACAAACGTCCCCGCCTGCTTTTGGAATGCAGTTTACATGACACAAACGGGGTGTATTTGCAGGACAGTACTTTTTATGTTATCGGCGGTGGTGACATACAATTCACAGAAAGTCAAGCGATAGTCGATGATACACTCTTCTATTTATCACAGGGAAATATCTTCAGGTCATACATTGAATTAGATAGTATACGACAAGACACTTTGTTGGGTCCTACACATCTCCTCAACAAAGCGGAACAAACTTTGGTCATACATCCGCTTGACAGGAATATTGCTCTCGGGGATACACTTTTACTTACGGCACGCTTATTTAAAACCGACATGTGGGTTGAAGATAGTTTGAATTATATGTATACCGCCTACTCGGAGCCCTTTACTGATCTTGATGACACGATTCGCATCGATATTTCCCAATTATTACAGTATCTCGTCTCTAATCCAAAAGAGATGCTTCATGAAGGTATTTTTTATTATCTGAACAATGAATATAATGCTTTTAATTATATTACCATAAATCCCGCATTATCTGAGCTGGATATTATATATACAAGGGTTAACAATGAATAAAAAAATACTTTTTTTATTATTTCTAATTATATCCATCAGCTACGCGGGCGTATTTGAGCTTTATGGAATTGGAAAAGTCGGACTCAATTATTCAGTGGCTGCTTTAGGAAGAGGAAAATCCTCTGTTGCCTATTCGGACACCTTAACGGTAAACTTACAGAATCCGGCAAATTTAGCTTATATTAACAAAGCCGGAATGGAAATGTCGGCAAATACAGATCATAATGTTATTTCAGGCACAGGAAATACAAACAATTATACCGGCTTTTCGTACGGCGTATTAAAATTTCCGCTTGCTCAACGCGGTGCCTTTATCTTGGGGCTTGTTCCCCTTACTACGTCCAATGCGTCATATCAAATTGTTGATGAACTGAACCAATACCGCGAAACGGCACGATCTATCGGAAATATTTATTCTGCTTCCATCGGTGTAGGTTATGCTTTTTTCAAAAAACATCAACTGGCTCTTGGCTTCAGTGCTGATTTTCTTATCGGAGGATATACCATCAGTAAAGATATTGAGTTTGATGACGCAAACCTTACTCCGGTTAGCATTGAGATTGATGAAGGCTTCAGCGGAAGCCAGTTCACTGGCGGTATAAGCTATACGCCCTTTAAACAATTGACACTGGGGGCGGCGTATTCATATGTCAATAGTTCATCCCGTCGCGAGATAATACAATACACAGCGACATCTTCATCCTACTTTTATTCCTATTTGGATACAATCAACTATTTAAACACCGCTGTTTTCCCAAATCAATTACGCATAGGACTTGCATTAACGCTAGCTCCTCGTTATATTTTCACTGCAGATTGGATGCAGTATCAATTTACCGATCTGGTATCTGATTTTTCTTTTAATCCATTTTACGAGGGCTCGCAGATCAAGCCATTCAATCATTATGGATTAGGATTTGAAAAACAGGGACAGCTGAGTGAATACCTCCCCTATTATCAGTCACTAACATATCGGGGCGGTATTTTCTATGAACAACATTATATGGCAGATTCACAAGGAATACCAGTTCAAACTTATGGATTAACTCTGGGTCTTGGAATTCCCTTTACTAAATATCAGAACCGTGTTGATATGACTTTTATATGTGAATACAATATAGGAACTATTTATGAGCAGGCCGGGATCTCCCCCATTAACGTCAGTGAATTTGTCTATCATTTTAATATCAGTATTAGTATAGCTGAAACATGGTTTAATACCAGAGGAAAATATAGATAGGAGAAAAAATGACTAACTCTAAAAAGTGGTTATTG
>JAGLUM010000105.1 GCA_023134755.1 Fidelibacterota bacterium
CAATTGCTTCCGACTAATCCTGATGCTCCAATTATAAAAATTCTCATATTCCGTTCCGTAAATTTATTATATTAAAACGGGCTGTTAAATTTAGAAAACGGAAGAAACCGTTTATCCCGGTCCGACATAATTAGCGATGTAACTCCCCAATCATATCCGATTGAGTTCCATAATATACCTGAATCATATTCTGGGCTATATTCGCTTGAGACAAGATAGTTCATAATGGTGTGGTTTTTCAGGCTTAGGAATCCATGCGCAAATCCTTTGGGAATAAATAGTGCCCGGTGATTCTCTGCTGAAAGTACAATATCTGCCACATGACCATAGGTAGGGCTATCTTTTCGGAGATCCATGATAACATCCCGGACTGCGCCATGGGTGATACACACATATTTTTCATGATCCGCAGGTGGTACTTGAAAGTGCATTCCACGAATCACATTTTTCTCTGAAATGGAAAAATAGGATTCTTTAAAATGAACATGAATACCAAGCTGCTGTAACTCATTATCTTTATATAATTTAATAAATGATCCGCGCCGATCATCAAAACGCGGCATTTCAATATAGTGAACCGCATCAAAAAATGTCTTAATAATTTTCATGTTTAACTCTTTGAATCCTCCGAGAAATATTCATGTATTTGTTCACGGCAACATGTCCTGGCATCAGCTCCGTCAAAAACCTGCTGATACCAGATCATTGTTTTTTCAACTGCCTGAATGGAATTCCAGCTCGTATGCCAGTCGAGTACTTTTATAGCCTTTTCAATATTTAAACGTAATATACCTGCTTCATGAAGTTTTTCTTTATCGGGAATGTGGACATATTCGCCTTTTCCCCAAATATCAATGGCACAGCGTACCAGTTCGTTGACTGTCATTTCATCACCCATATTTGGACCAAAATTATACGCCCCCTGTATATGTTTTGGATCATCATATAATTTGCTTCCTAACAACAGATATCCGTAAAGAAGTTCAAGCACATGCTGCCAGGGGCGAATGGCTTTGGGATTGCGGATCTTCAGTTTTTCGCCTTTCTGCATGGCACGTACCAAATCGGGAATGATGCGGTGATCTGCCCAGTCTCCACCACCAATTACATTTCCACCGCGTGCAACTGCGACCGCTTTTTGATGTTGCGCTATATCTTCCGGATTAAAAAAAGCTTTTTGGTATGATGCAATTGCGATCTCTGCCCCCGCTTTACTGGAACTGTAGGGATCAAAACCACCAAGCCGATCGCTTTCTTTATAATGGAATTCCCATTCCATATTTTCATATACTTTATCAGTCGTGATCATTACCGCGCTACAGGGTTTATCAAGCATGCGCATAGCCTCTAAAACATGTACAGTACCCATGGTATTGGTGTCGAAGGTATCAACCGGAATACGGTATGATTCCCTCACTAGCGCCTGTGCGGCAAAATGAAAAATAAAGTCCGGCTGTGCCTTTTTTACAGCTTGCAGCACAGAATCCTTATCACGAATATCTGCGATATGGGATTCACAAAGGGTATCACCCTTTATCGCGTGATATAAGTCGTACTTGTGCTCAGGTGCAAGTGCATATCCGACAACACGCGCGCCGAGTGTACGCAGAAGTACCAACATCCAGGAACCTTTAAAACCGGTATGTCCGGTTAGAAAGACAGTCTTTCCTTTATAATACGGTTTCAGCTGCTTAATCATTTCCATTTCTTCCATTTTGGGTCTTTTTCCCAGAGTTCATTGAGTTCAATTTTATCGCGGAGAGTATCCATGCACTTCCAGAATCCGTGATGCTTGTATACCGCAAGTTTTTTTTGTTTGCAAATATCTTCCAGAGGTTGGCGTTCCCACATTACTGTGTCAGCATCATCATGCAGATAGGAAAAAATCTCCGGTTCAAGAACGAAAAATCCGCCGTTAATCCATACATTTTCATTTTTTGGCTTTTCTTGAAAGGTCAGTACCATATCATTCTCGTCAATATCCAGAATACCAAAACGGCTTTGAGGTTGGATTCCGGTCATGGTTGCCAGACCATTCTTACTGCGATGAAATGCGATTAATTCATTGATATTAATATCGGATATTCCATCGCCGTAGGTTAGCATAAAGGTTTCGTTACCAATATACTCTTGAACCTGTTTTAAACGTCCGGCAGTCATGGTTTCCAGACCAGTATCAATTAGTGAGATAGTGAACTCTTCACAGGCCGTATCGTGGACTTTAAGATGATTCTCTTTTAATTCAATCGTCAGGTCAGAATTATAACTAAAGTAATTTAGAAAATATTCTTTTATCATTTCTCCTTTATAACCGAGGCAAATGATAAAATCCTTAAA
>JAGLUM010000106.1 GCA_023134755.1 Fidelibacterota bacterium
CCGTATTTTAGGCCTTCATTATTTTGAATCGGAATATTTCAGACCCTACCAGTTTGTTACACATATGTTTATGCATGGTGGATTAGCTCACCTTTTCTTTAATATGTTTGCTTTATGGATGTTTGGAACTGAACTTGAAAGGCAATGGGGCACCCCATTTTTCCTGAAATTTTATTTTATCTGCGGAGTCGGCGCAGGTATTTTATCTGCTGTCATTCAACCTGCTTCAACTATTCCCATTATTGGTGCATCCGGAGCCATTTATGGGATTCTTCTGGGCTTTGCCCTTATGTATCCCAACCGTATTATTTATCTGAATTTCCTTATTCCAATTAAAGTAAAATACTTTGTTATGATATTTGCTGTTATCGAGCTCATTGCTTCTATGGGTGGTGCCGGGATCCAGGATGGTGTTGCACATATAACACACTTATCCGGGATGCTTTTCGGATATCTCTACTTGCTTTGGAATCAGCATCGCAATAAAAGAGGCCCCGGAAAAAAGATCCCTTTTATATGGAAATCCAAAACGAAGGATTTTACTAAGAAACCACCGCGGGACACACGCAACGCTGAAGAAAAGGAATTGGATGACTTGATGGACCGCATTGCAGCGAAGGGCTATGAAAGTTTGAATGAGGAAGAAAAAATCCGCTTGCTTGAACTTAGCGGAAAGTACAAGAAAAATAAACAATAGTGCCTGTTTTTTTACACCTATTAATTGCACTTATCCACAATTTTATCCACACGCAAGTCATTATTAATTATATATTAATCGTATTTTCCTTTCTTTTATAATTTACTTCAATTAACTTAATTATAATCATTATGAGGACATCATGACAGATAAACAAGATATAACACGCATCCCCCCACAGTCTATTGATTCTGAAAAAGCAGTATTGGGATCAATGATGCAGGATGATATTGCTGCGAGCCGTTCACTCGAAATGCTTAACGAAGATTGTTTTTATCTGGATGCACATAAGTTCATTTTCCGAGCAATGATAGATTTATATGCAAAACATAAACCAATTGATCAGTTGTCAGTTGTTGAAAAACTTTCGCAATTGAAACTTATTGATGATGTTGGCGGTGCTGCTGTTGTTTCTGATCTGATAAATCGTGTTCCTTCGGCGGCCAACATTGAATATTACGCAAATATTGTAAAGGATAAATATGTTTTACGCACTATTATTAAAACATCCAACGAAATGATCAATAAGGCTTTTTCTGAGGATGATGAACCTGATGTTGTTCTTGATCATGCACAGCAGATAATATTCCAGTTACGGGAAAACAGTGCGACACAGGATTTTATTGATATAAAAAATATCCTGCATCCCGCAGTGGAACATATTGAAAATTTATCACAGCATCATGGTGATATTGTGGGTGTTCCCACCGGCTTTAAAAAATTTGACAGTATTACCAACGGATTCCAAAATTCTGATTTGGTTGTTATTGCAGGACGGCCCTCAATGGGGAAAACTGCTTTGGCTCTTTCCATGCTGCGCAATATGTCTATTGATCATGATGTCCATGTTGGGTTTTTCTCCCTTGAGATGTCTCAAGAAGGTATTGCTATGCGTTTATTAAGTATGGAAAGCGGGATAGATCATCAAAAACTACGCCGCGGAAAAATTCCAACAAATCTTTGGCAGAACCTGATAGCAGCCGCAGCAAAAATTAACGATGCCAACATCCATTTTGATTTTTCACCAAATTTAAATGTTCTTGATATGCGCAGCCGGGCACGCAGATTAAAAAGCCGCTTAGGAAAACTGGATATCCTCTTTGTGGATTACATGCAGATCGCGCATGCAACCATCGGACGCAATGACAACAGACAGCATGAAGTTGCTATGATCAGTCAGCAGTTGAAAGCTCTTGCAAAGGAAATGAATATTCCTGTTATTGCACTATCGCAGTTAAGCCGTGCGCCTGAACAACGTGGCGGTGACAGCAGGCCAAAGCTATCCGATTTACGTGATTCCGGAGCTATTGAGCAAGATGCTGATTTAGTAATATTTATTCACCGGCCGCATTATTATTCTAAACAGCAGGATGATGAAGGCAAGGGGGAAATTATTATTGCAAAACACCGGAACGGCCCCACCGGACTGGTTCACCTTACATTCCGGGATAATATTGTCCGCTTTTTTGATGCACCATTTGGTACATACGCCGAAGAAGCGGAAGAGAAAGCTTTTTAATACATTATGAACCAAATACTTCCAAAAAAATTTCCCAAGCAATTTGAGAAATTATTAGACATCATTAAAACCTATAACAGCAACTATGAGGTGGATTTAGCGCTATTGTGGAAAGCATATAAATTCTCAAAAGAAGCACATAAAGATCAGTATCGTCAATCGGGTGAACCGTATTTCCAACATCTCTATCATACCGCATTCATTTTGGCCGAATTAAACATGGATACCGCAACTATTTGTGCGGGGTTTCTGCATGATATTCTTGAAGATACCAATATATCTGAAGAAGTTGTCAGCAATGAATTTTCACCTCAAATTGTGCAATTTGTCAAAGGCGTTACCAAAATCAGCGGTATTAAATTTCAAAGTGAGCAGCAGGAGCAGGCTCAAAATTTTCGTAAGATGCTACTAAGCGTTGCTGATGATATCCGCGTTATTATTATTAAGTTTGCTGACCGCATCCACAATATGCGCACTCTTGATGCACTACCGGAAAAAAAACGCAGGCGCATTGCGCTGGAAACCCGGGATGTCTATGCCCCTCTCGCACACCGTTTGGGGATGTACCGTATCAAAATGGAAATGGAAGATCTGGCACTGAAGCATCTTGAACCAAGGATATACAAAGAACTAAATCAAAAAATAACTGACCATAAAAAACGTTCTCAGAATGATATTGATGACTTTATTCATCTTATAAATACCTATCTTAAAGAGGAAAATATCGAAGCGGATGTCTTTGGACGTATAAAAAACTTCTATTCCATATATAATAAAATGATCCGGCAAGATCGTCCGCTGGAAGAAATCTTTGATATATTGGCTATCCGGATCATTGTTAATTCCGTTACGCACTGCTATTCGGTCCTGGGTATTGTTCACCAAAATTTTACCCCCATAACCGAGCGCTTCAGAGATTTTATTGCTACCCCAAAATCGAATGGTTATCAGTCGGTACATACTACTGTTATCGGTCCGAAAGGTATTCCCATTGAAATTCAAATCCGTACTGAAGAAATGAATAAAACGGCAGAGGTCGGCATTGCCGCGCACTGGAAATACAAGGAACCCGGGAAAACAGATGAACTGGATCACCATATTCACTGGTTGCGGGAGTTAGTTGATATTTTAAAGAATGATACCAAGGATGATGAAGAATTTCTTGAAACACTAAAAATTGATCTATTTCACGATGAAATTTTCGTTTTTACTCCAAAGGGGGATTTGATCAAATTACCGATCAATTCAACTGCTTTGGATTTTGCGTTTGCGGTACATACAGAGGTTGGATATCGCTGTATCGGGGCGAAGGTAAACGATAAAATTGTGTCTCTGAATTCAAGATTATCCAGTGGCGACCGTATAGAAATTATTACATCTAATAATTATAATGTCAGTTATAACTGGTTACGTTTTGTTGCTACGAACCGCGCAAAACACCGGATCAGAAAGTGGCTGCAGCGTCATGAATTTGAACAAAGTATTAAATTGGGTGAAGAAATGCTTGAACTGGGAATGCGCAAAGCAAAACTCAGTGCAAAAATAAAGGATGTAAAAAACAGGTATAGTGAGTTTGGATATGAAACCATTAACTTATTTTATCAGGCGATTACCAAGAGTGAGCTGACCGTAAAACATATCATTAATGAATTTTATCATAAAAAAGAAAAGGAACAAACGGAGGAGCAGATTCCACAATTCCGCCAGTATCGTTCAACCAACGGCATCAGTGTCAGCGGATATGAAAATATGCTGGTTCAGCTTGCCAAATGCTGCAACCCAATTCCGGGCGATGAAATTATGGGTTTTATTACTCGCGGACGCGGTATTACGGTGCATCGATATGATTGCCCGAATATTCCAAATCTTGAAGAGGAAAAGGATCGTTTTATTGATGTCAAGTGGAGTGTGAAAGCCGGCCGTACCTTTGTTACCCGAATCAATATTATCTGTGAAGACCGGCCGAATCTCGTTTATGATATATCGCAAGTTATTCACGATTTACATACAAATATGCTAAATATTAACTTCTCCACAGAAGGAAAGTTAGGCCGGGGGCAGGTTGCAATTATGGTTGAGAGTTTAAAACACGCTGAACGCATTATCGTAAAATTAAAAAATATCCCCGGTATATTGACAATTGACAGAATATAATTTGGAGAATACAATGGAAAAGAAAACATTCACCAAAAAAGATGTAGCTAAGCACATTAGAAAACGCTCAGGCTTACGTATTTATGAATGTGAACAGTATATGGATGAAATTTTTGCATCCATATTAGATTTATTAATGGATGATTCTGCAGACCGGGTTCGTATTGAAATACGCAATTTTGGCGTTTTAGAGGTAAAAAATTCCAAGGCAAAACCCCAAGCCCGCAATCCTAAAACCAATGAAGTCATTTATGTGCCTGCCCGCAAAAAAGTTCATTTTAAAGCCGGAAAGATCCTAAAAGCATATTTATCACAATCACGTGAAAAATGAGAGTTACCATGAATCGGATCCTTTCAGTTGATTATGGTAATCGGCGGATCGGACTTGCCCTGTCTGATCCCCTAAATATTATCGCAACACCTTTAGATACCTTGGTTATTTCATCCATGGAGGATGGTATAAGACAGCTTATTGAGCTATATCAACAATATCCCCTGAAAGCTATTGTGATGGGATATCCCATTGGAAATTCCGGTAATAAAACAGAGCAAACCCGAATTGTAGACAAGATTATTGAAGCTTTGGAATCGGCAGTGGATATTCCAATAATAAAATGGGATGAACGCTATACCAGTGTTGAAGCCCATAGTATCCTAAAAATACAGGGCATAAAGACTAGAAACAACAAAGGGATAGTAGATCAATTAGCTGCACGCATTATGCTGCAGGAATACCTTGATTCCCAAAATACACTATGAAATTAAACTGGAAATATATTGCGCTTTTATTTTTATCTGCAGCTGTAATGGAGTTTGCATTTGCACCATTTAATCAATTTTATACTGCCTTTTTTTCCTTATTACCCTTTCTCTATGTACTTGAAAAAACAAAAAACGGGTTTTTAGCCGGTATGATATGGGGTATTTTCTATTCCATATTTTCCATTCACTGGCTGGCACTAAATACCGGAACGTATTGGTGGTTGGCAAGCTTTTCAATGCTATTAGGTGCTGTATTTCTAGCATTAAATTATGCTGTTATCGGCTGGATATTCAAAATAATCCAGCGAAAACATACCTTGCTGGCATTTTCTCTCTTTCCTTTTATCTGGGTAACTGTAGAATTTTTGCGTTCTTTTGGTATCCTGGGTTTTCCATGGCTCTGCATCGGTCACTCACAAGCATACAATACCCTGTATATTCAGCAGTCAGATATTGGCGGAGTTTATACTGTCTCTCTAATGTTGCTTATTACAAACGTATTTCTTTACCTGTTGATAAAAACATTCTCAAAAAAACGGTTTGTTGCTCTTATCGCCATTGTCCTTATCCCTTTTTTATACGGTATAATTATGGTAAATACGGATATGCAATCTGAAAATTCCCTGCATTTTCGTGTTGTGCAACCTAATATCGGTGCAAAAGAGAAGTGGGTTCCGAAAAACCGTATTCCCATTGTTAATAAATTGGATTCCTTAAGCCGCATTGAAACAGAGTATGCTCCGGATGTTATCGTGTGGCCAGAAACAGCAGTCCCCTATTATCTCCGATCATCCCATTATTTCATTCATCTGCTTAACCGCTGTGCGCGTGATATGCAGAGTACCTTGATTACCGGAGCGCTTGATTATTTTTACAGAGACTCCTTAGCGTGGTTTGAGAGTACAAACAGTATTTTTATTTTTGAACCGGAAAATACTATTTATGAAAATATTATTTATGATAAAATTCATCTTGTACCATTTGGTGAATTTACACCCGCTAAAAAATGGTTTTCATGGCTGAATAATATGGAATACGGACAAAGTGATTTTTCCACACGCAACACTACGCACATAATGCGCATGACCGCGGACAGCATAGCATTTACCCCGATGATATGTTATGATTCCGTCTTTCCACATACAGTTCGCCGCTCTGTTGTACAGGGTAGTAAGTACAATATATTAATTACAAATGATATTTGGTTCGGACGCTCTATGGGACCTCATCAGCATGCTGCAATATCTGTTGTACGAGCTGTTGAAACACGTCGTCCCTTAATTCGTGCCGCAAATGCCGGTATATCCATGTTTATCGAGGAAAAAGGACGTGTACTGCATTCTATCCCGCTTTATACAACGGGAATAATTGATGAAACACTTGCTGCAGGCAGTTATACATCTCTTTATGTCAAAACGGGAAATCTGTTCAGTATCATTGTTTCCATTATCGCATTATTTGGATTTCTGTTATCATTATGGATAAAACAAGAAAAATAGTCTTTTTTATTCTGCTATTCTCAATCTGTATTTTTGCAGCTGATGATATTAGTAAAACGGTATATTTCCGCCCTGATACCCCTCATCTCCTGAAAATTTCAGATATTCTGGAGAAACACAGCTACAGCATAAGTCCCGATTCCCTGTCTGCCCAATACCGGGGTGAATTGTTTTTTTATTATGAAAACGACTCCATCCGCTGTGAAATTCAACTCAGCAAGCCTCAAACCGTTTCTTTTATCCTGGATTCATTTATGACGGAACCTGTCTCGGCTAAAGACGTAAGACAATCACTGAAAAAATTCTCTATTTGGTTGTTGATTTTAAATGCGATAACAACGATATTATTTTTTGCTAGAACAACGTAAAAAAGGATTACAATGAAAAAACCGTTTTCTTACATCCTGGTGGCCTTCTTGCTTGCCGGACTTGCTTTTGCTCAACCTTCTGTTCCTAAACAACCTTTGCTGAAAAGCCTTATTTTGCCCGGTTGGGGTGAATATTCTTATCAATCTAAAAGCGCCTATATATTTTTTGGCACTGAATTGGCGCTCTGGATCGGATTGGGCGGTTTACGTTATTCTGCTGCTATTCAAAATCATGACCTAATTTCATATACCACCCTGCATGCCGGTTTAAACACTTATCCTGATAATAAACAATATTGGGCGGATTTAGGAAATTACTCTTCCTATGCAGACCATAGGGAAACCATGCTGGAAAACCGGACACCTGAGGATATCTGGAACACAGATTATATCTGGGAATGGGATTCAGAGTCCGCAGCCCAGAATTATCGTGATTTATATCGCAAAAAAGAATTAACGTTGCTCAGCAGTGAATTCGTGATAACCGGATTCATTGTAAACCGTATTGCCAGTGCAATAAATATAAAATATCTTCAGCAAAAAAATATGCAACTCTCTGCTTTTGCTTCGCCGGTAAAAGGCGGTGGGTATGTACATTTGGGACTATCATTTTAAGATGAAACCTGTAGTTCGACATTTACAAATTCTATTTTCCCTCTTGGCATTTATCTGTGTATTTATCATTTCTTCCCTATGGGGAGAGCTTGCTGTCTTATTCACCTTTGTTTTGCTTGCCTTGTTATCATCCCGTCGAAAGCAAATTTTCTCATTTTTCCTTAAATTATTTACTCTCGTTATCATAACATTGCTGGTTCATCTTTTCTTCCGTTTTGGTGAAAGCGCTTATTGGCAGTCTTTTTCATCCTGGATATTGTGGGACAAGGCTTTGTTTTTTTCTACCCGTAATGCAAATATTTTATTCATTATGAGTTATCTTATTAAAAGCGGTCCAGTACTTTCTTTATCTTCAATTATCGCGTTTTTAGAACGAATCGGCCCGCCAAAACTGGTTCAGCCCATCACTCTTGCTATACGCTACACCTCCCTGATCCGTGATGAATTTCAATCCCTGCAGCAGGTGCACCGCATAATGGGTATTCGCCGGCCGAAACGTTTGATCGCATATTTTAGGTATTATACATCATTAGTTCTCCCAACTATTATTTCTTCCCTGGAACGAGCGGAACATCTGTCCATTGCAATGACCAGCCGCGGATATAATCAAGAAACATTATGAAACGATATATTCTACACGTCGAATATGACGGTACACGATATGCAGGATACCAGCTTCAACCCGATGTCATAACTATTCAGGGAGAGCTGGAAACTGCTTTAGAGGCCATTTATCATGCCCCTGTCCGAATTCACGCCAGCGGAAGAACGGACACGGGGGTCCATGCCCATTATCAAATTATTCACTTTGATCCGCCCTGTGAACTTAAAAATCTAAATCTGAAAGCAGCACTTAATACCCTTCTTACCGGCGATATTCGTGTTATAAATACAGCCATACAGGATGAAACATTTCATGCACGTTATTCCGCCCGGGAACGTCGATACAGATATATTGTTTCAACCCGGGAAACAGCTCTTGACCGTTTCCGGGTATGGCGGTTTTTTCATTCTCTTGATTTTCTGGCCATGCAGGAATGTGCTTCCATTCTTCTTGGTGAACATGATTTTACATCATTTTGTTCGGCTCAGGCAGAGGTAAATCATAAACGATGTACCATATTACGTTCAGCCTGGGAACAGGATGAAACACGACTGATCTATTATATCAATGGTAATCGATTCCTCCATTCTATGGTCCGTTCTCTGGTCGGGACTATGGTAGAGGTAGGAAAAGGCCGTATAACGCCTGATGAATTTGCTTCCATGCTGGAACTTCGTGACCGTTCAGCCGGTGCTGTTACAGCACCTCCGCAAGGCTTGTCGCTTATCTATGTTCGTTATGAACATCCAATTCCCTGGACGAAGGAGATATTATGAAAAAAGGAATGTTCAGTGTTATTGCACTAATTGTTAGCCTGGTTTTACTCATTTTATCCTTTCAGCTTTATCTGGATACCCGGAGACAGCTGCTTATACAGGAAATTCAGCAGATTGATACAAGCCGGACAACCCAGCGTATCATTAAAAACAATGACATTACGCAAGCCCGGGAAACAGCAATAACCCAAACTATTTCATCAAGTTCACCTGCAATTGTGGGTATTCATGTCACCCGCATTAAGCAGTATACAAACAATCCATTTTTTAATGACCCCTTCTTCAGCCGTTTTTTTCCGAACAATATTTATAAAAAACGTATCCAAAGCCTTGGAAGCGGAGTAGTAATTTCAGAAAACGGTTATATAGTAACCAACGCCCATGTTCTTGGTGAGAATGCTGTTGAGATTTTTGTAACCCTTATGGGCGGTACCCGATATCCTGCAGATATGGTGGGTATTGACCCTCTTACGGATATTGCGTTATTAAAAATTGATGTTAATAATTTACCTTATATGGAAATGGGAAACAGCGATGATATTATTATCGGTGAATGGGTGATAGCTCTCGGGAATCCCTTTGGTTTATTTAATGTCAGTAATAAACCTATTGCCACTGCAGGAATTATCAGCAGTATTGATATGAATTTTGGTGAAACGGAAAGCGGACATGTTTATCAGAATATGATCCAAACGGATGCAAGCATTAACAGCGGAAATAGCGGCGGTGCTTTGGTCAATATGCAAGGCGAATTGATAGGTATTAATACCTTTATTTTTTCCGGAGATAATACAGGTAATCACGGATCCATCGGCATTGGTTTTGCAATTCCCATAACCCGCGTAAATTATATCATCGAGGATTTGAAGACTTTCGGTACGATCGACCGAAATTGGGATTTAGGTATTTCCGGACAGCCATTAACAAACTCTATTATTGATTATTATCAACTGGATACTGATCACGGGATCATTATTATTGATATTCAAAAAGGCAAAGCAGGCTATAAAGCGGATTTACATATCGGAGATATCATCCTTTCGATCAATAACCAGGAGGTAAACCGGAATCAGGATGTTATTGAAATTATTAATACGGCCTATTTGAAAATTGGTGATTCAATCACTGCACTGATCAACCGTGAAGGCAGGGAATTTTCGGTCGAGATCCCGTTGGAAAAATAAATTATATATAATATTCCCGATTATCAGCGATATTATTTTACCATTACATTTTGAATGCGTTTAGGTATCTCTGTATTATCATAATAACCATTAAATTGCTCAGCCCCTACCCCAAATGCCCGGACAGGCACCGGTACGCCGGTATGGGAAAAGGTGGTCCATCCAATGCCAACCTTACGGGATAGTGTTTGACTGACAGAGATCATAAAGGGATCGTAACTTCCGTATAAAATATACTCTAGTGGATTTTC
>JAGLUM010000107.1 GCA_023134755.1 Fidelibacterota bacterium
ACAAAAGGAATATCAATTGGTGATCTCAATAAACGCCTGGGTGAAAAAGGATACATGATCTCCAACGGATATGGTTCATTAAAAGATAAAACCTTCCGTATTGCCCATATGGCAGATCGCAAACCGGAAGATTTGCAGAAATTGCTGGATATTCTTACAGAAGAGACCAGCAAGTAATTTTTAATACACTTGTAAAAGAAAAGCCCTTCGATGTGAAGGGCTTTTTTTATATTTGATCTTTCTATCCCCTGTCCACGGCTTAAAAGACAGAGCAGAAGAAAGAAGCACCCCATCAAGTCACCCTGAACTCGATTCAGGGTCTCAATTTGCTCTTTAATATAGATACTGATCCCCCGAGGCTTCGGGGCGGGGATTAATTTTATCAAAGAAGCAATCGGGTTTTAACCTGTTTTATTTTTCAATAATTTATAATTTTTATTTTTTATTCTTTTTTCCATGGGGTTGAAACCCCATTTCTTTTTAAATCTCTTATCCCCGAGCTAAAGCACGGGGCTATTCATGGGATAGGAAAATCAAAATTGTTATCCGTTTTTTTCGCTAAATAGCTTTTTTTACTATTAAGCCAATTATTCCAATATTATCTTTTTACCCGTATCACTGATAACAGTTCCATGTAAAGCAAAAGGCATTAGAGGTAGCCGGTAAATATTTTGTGCATTAACATTATCGGGAGTTGACCCAAATATAATTGCAGTTTTAGCTTCCAATTTCTTAACAAGCGGAATATTGAAGGTCTGCAGTCCGCGGGTATTCAAATAATCTGAATTCACCCATACACGCGCATTCGCTAACGATTTTACCTTTTCCCAAATTGCATCTTTATCCTCAGGACTGCAGGTTTCCCGATTATAAATAAATACAATTTTCGCATTCAAATCATCCAAAATAAGAGCCTCAAAAGAAGGATAAGTTTCATCTGCAAAATAATTATATTGCTCACTGATATTTTTAATAATGATCAATTTCGCGCCATTTTTTTGCGTTAAACGGGCACGTGCTTTTAACATTTCATTCAGCGGACCGAATAAAACAAGTATATCCGCGCTGTTCAGATCCGACATATTTGCATGAAGAGATTGCGAATCACCGGGATCTGTTACGGATTCTGTACAGACATACTTAAGCTGTTTTGCTTTTGCAAATTCAATTGCTTCCGCGACCATTTCATTGGTCATTTTTGGTGATATCACCATAACCGCATCTTTTGGTACTTGTAATTCATCTAAACTTCCGGCATGATAGCGCAAATCTTCATTTTGCCATGCAAATCGGCCTTTATAGCAAAGGTCGTGTTCATTATAATTATTTCCGTCCTGAGGATCAATACGCAGAATGGTCTCATTTTCATACTGTACACTTATTTTACAAGCTGCACCGCATTCTGTGCAATGGGCATCGCGTGTTTCAAAATACCCAGGGTTTGTTTTATAATTTTTCGTTCTTGGTAGTAGAGCACCTGTTGGACATACCTCAATACATTTACCGCAAGTTGTGCAGGCCGTGTCTTCCAATTTTTCGCCAAATTCAGGTGCAACAACCGTTATAAATCCCCGATAAATATAACCTAAAACCGCGGGGCCCTGCACTTCGCTGCATATACGGATACAGCGTCCGCAATTAATACATTTATTTGCATCACGAATAATAAAAGGATGGGTATCGTCAATGGGATGATGCGATTTTTCTCCGGCATAATTTTCCTGATCAGCCTGATATTCAGTTGCATAGTCCCGAAGCAAACAACTGGTATTTACCATACATCCGCATTCAAGACAACGGTCGGCTTCTTCTTTTCCCTTATCCAAAGCAAAGGTTTTTTCAACTTCTTTAAAAGTGCTTCTCCGTTCCTGGAGTTCAAGTTCTAAAGCTATTAATCGTTCCTTTTTTGGAATTTCCTTAAATTCATCTTCATCCATATCGGTTAGTTTTGCAGCCTTTTTAGAATCAAATAAAGGCAGGACTGCCATTATTTTACCCTGAAGATAACGTTCAATTGATGTTGCAGCCAATTTACCGTCCGCAACAGCCTCGATCACAGTTGCAGGACCGCGTTGGAAATCCCCTCCGGCAAAGATATTATCGTTCCAATGCATGGTAGGTTCATCAACTTCAGCGGTACTCCAACGTGTAAATTTAAAAGCATTAGCAATATGATTACGTGTATCTTCATTCCATGATAGGTCCGGTTTTTGTGAAATAGCCGCTATAACTGTATCATATTCGACTTGGTAGGTTTCTCCTGTAGCTAGCGGTCGGCGGCGCCCGCTTTCATCAGGTTCACCAAGTTTCATTTTCTCGATGATAAGCTTCTTTACCTGCCCGTTTTCACCCAGTATTTCTATGGGATTAACTAAAAATTCAAGTACTACACCTTCTTCTTCTGCGGCATCAACTTCATAAGCCTCCGCAGGCATTTCTTTTCGTGTGCGCCTATAAATAAGGGTTACATCAGCGCCCTCTCGCAATACGGTACGGGCACAATCGATTGCGGTATTGCCTCCGCCCACAATAGCAACCTTTTTGCCAATTTTTTCGGCTGTTCCCAGGGTATTTTCTTTCAGATAATCAACGCCCAGGAAACATCCTTTTAAATCATCGCCTTTTACGCGCATCGGGACCGCTAATTGGGCACCAATACCCATAAATACGGCATCATAAGATTGTGAGAGTTGCGATAAAAATATATCTTTACCCAATGTCTTTCCATAATGGATCTTCATCCCGTTTTTGCACATGATCTCAATTTCACGGTCCAATATCGCTTTTGGCAGGCGAAATTCCGGGATTCCATAACGCAGCCATCCTCCGGCTTGTGGTGCGGATTCGAATATATCAACTTCATAGCCATCATTGCTAAGATAATATCCGCAAGTAAGTCCCGCGGGACCTGCTCCAATTACGGCAATACGCTTACCGGTTGCCGCTTTCTTTTCAGGTACATAAGACCATTCCTCATCCAGCTCAAAATCACTCGCACAGCGTTTTAATTGACGAATGGCAACCGATTCATCAACAAGAGCTCTGCGGCATTCGACTTCACAAAATGCAGGACAAACGCGACCAACGGACAGAGGCAGCGGTAAATTTCTTTTAATGACCTCAACAGCCTCTTTAAAACGACCGTTAGCAATCAATGATACATAAGTTTGGATATCCACATGATCCGGGCAGGCAACTTTACATGGCGCTTCACAATCGGCATAATGGTCCGAAAGCAGTAATTCTAAGGCGGTTTTTCGTGCCGTATGTACTTCTTCGGAGTCGGTAATTACCGACATACCGTCAACAACTTTCGTACCGCATGAAGTGACAAAACCGGGAATACCCTCCACTTTTACTGAGCACACCCAGCATGAAGCATAGGCACTTAGTTCAGCTTCATGACAAAGAGTGGGTATATTAATCCCCTGTTCCCGGGCAACGTCCAGAATGGTTTGTCCTTCTTTACATTGAACTTTCTTATTATTTAGTAAAATATGTATCATAAGTAAAACTTCTGGTTTAGCATTAGGTTCGAATAACAGCGTCAAATTTACAAACTGTATAACAGGCTCCGCAAGAAATACAGCTATCCTGGTCTATCAGGTGCAGTTTCTTGACCTCTCCGCTGATACAATGAATCGGACATGCGCGGGCACAAAGCGTGCAGCCGGTACATTTTTCTTCATCGATCTCGAAATGTACCAATGCGCTGCAAACACCGGCCGGACATCGTTTATCTTTTATGTGAGCAATATATTCATCTTTAAAATAGCGCAATGTTGTTAATACCGGATTAGGAGCAGTTTTACCCAATCCACAGAGAGAACTGTTAATGATCTGCTCTGATAGGTATTCAAGTTTTTCGATATCCTCAAGCACACCTTCTCCGTTCTGGATCCGCTGCAAAATTTCCAGCATGCGTTTTGTTCCGATACGGCAGAAGGTGCATTTCCCACAGGATTCGTTCTGGGTAAAATCTAAGAAAAATGCGGCAATATTGACCATACAGGTGGTATCATCCATCACTACCATGCCGCCGGACCCCATAATGGCTCCGGTTTTCACGATTGAATCATAATCTACCTGTGTGTCCAGCAAATCCGCAGGAATACATCCCCCGGACGGTCCTCCGAGCTGAACAGCCTTAAAGGGCCGGTCATCCTTTATCCCGCCACCGATATCATAAATAATTTCCCGTAGGGTTATCCCCATCGGTACTTCAATTAAGCCGGTGTTTTTAATTTTACCGGCAAGTGCAAAGACCTTTGTTCCTTTACTTTTTTCCGTTCCGTATGCCGCATATGCGGCAGCCCCATGATTTATTATCCAGGCAACAGATGCAAAGGTTTCAACATTGTTAATATTAGTAGGTTTTTCCCATAAGCCGGATTGGGCGGGAAATGGCGGCCGGAGACGCGG
The DNA here is from genome assembly GCA_023134755.1 of Fidelibacterota bacterium. Lineage (GTDB taxonomy): Bacteria > Fidelibacterota > Fidelibacteria > Fidelibacterales > Fidelibacteraceae > M50B103. The sequence continues at coordinate 4,423 of JAGLUM010000107.1, forward strand.
CATCCCGCGTTTTCCCTCAATAGATGCGATCAGGGCAGTTTCTTCACCACAGACAAAGGCACCGGCACCTTCTTTTAATACTATATGCAGGGAAAAACCCTTGTTAAATATATTATCTCCCAAAAATCCCATTTCTTCTGCATCAGCAATTGCTTTTTTTAATCGTTTTACCGCCAACGGATATTCTGCCCGGCAATAAATATAGGCATTTTGGGCACCAACTGTATAGGCACAGATCGCCATCCCCTCCAGGACAGAGTGTGGATCGCTCTCTAAAATATTCCGGTCCATAAATGCCCCCGGATCGCCTTCATCGGCGTTGCAGATAATATATTTTTTATCTCCGGCAGCGTCTTTTGCAAACTGCCATTTTAGTCCGGTAGAAAAACCAGCACCGCCACGTCCGCGTAATCCGGAAGCTTTCATTTCATCAATAACTTCCTGAGATGACATGCTGCTACAAACTTTTTTTAATGCCATATAACCGTCATCATCCAGGTAATCCTGAATATTTTCAGGATCAATCGATCCGGAATGACGGGATACAATTCGGACCTGCCGGGCAAGCTGTTTATTTGCAGGGGCATCACGCTTTTGAGAAATTAGCAATTTTCTATCGGGAAGTGTATTATTCAGCAGTTTTTCTGCATCACGCGGAGTCAAATATCCAAAAAATTCACTTTTGCCGGCCTCATCAATAACCTCCACCATCGGTTCCGCAAAACAAAAACCCAGGCAAGCTGTCTTTTTTAGTTCAATGGAATCCGGTAAATTCTTTTGGATAGCATGATAAACATCTTCTGCGCCGGAAGCTAAGCCGCAGCTTGCCATTCCGACTTTAATTGTTTTAATTGTCATAAATCCTTATTCGTATTGATCTAAAATTTTACCGATCTTATCTACGGCAAGTTTACCGTAGGTTTTGTCACCTATCATTATCACCGGGGCAAGACTACAGCAGCCCAGACAGGCAACTTCCAGCACAGTAAATCGGCTATCACTTGTTGTATTTTCGCCTTCAGATAATCCCAAATACGAACGAATCGCAACACCCAGCGTATCTGCTCCGGATACATGGCATGCAGTGCCTTTACATACCCGGATAATGTGTCGACCCTGTGGTTCCAAATAAAACATGGAGTAAAAGGTCGCAACACCGTACAACTCCGCAACGGGTATACCCGTATGCTCAGAAAGATAACGAATAGATTCAGGAGCCAGATATCCCTCTAATTCCTGCAATTCCTGCAACAAGGGAATAGCGATACCGTCTTTGCCCTTATACTTTGTAATAATTTTATCGATGTTTATTTCCATAATGCGTAGAATTTAAAAAATAAAAATATAATTTTCAAAGACTATTTCGCCTTTATCTATTTATCGGAATAATTGGATTTAATATATACTTAAAACTTTTTTTCTTACGCTGTTGCTTCTATGCGTCTTTTTCTTTAAAATTACATAATGAAAACGATTTATGATATTCATTTATTTTCAATCCTGCATCATATTCCCTATGAGAATATAAGCAAGATATTACGTCTAAAAATGAATCCCAAAGACCGTCCGCGTGACAGTAAAACCCTTTTATCAGACCATCATTCATTGCATTTTGGCGGAACCTGTTTCTCTCTGGTTAATTTAGTTGTAAAATCTCTGCAAATCGAAGGTATCAAGGCCTATCCGGTAAAAGCGGATATTCACCGCAGAACGTTTCCTCACTTTTTCGCGATCGCGGAATATGATCATAAATACTACCTGATAGATCCCGGTTATCTTATTAATAAGCCGCTGGAAATACGGCAGGACCGTGCTACGCATCAGAAGAACGGAGCTATTGATTTTAACGTAAATCATCTCAAAGAAGGCCAATTCCAACTTCAAACACATACAAACGGACAGCAGAAAACACGCTATACTTTTCATGTTGAGCCACTTGATGACGCGGAATTTTTGGAATTCTGGATACATTCATTTGATTACATGAACGCTATTGTTGCTTCACGCTTTATTGATAATAAATTTATTTATATCAATGGAAATTATGTACAGATCCGCAGCAAAGGCAATATTGAAAAATATGACCAGAAAGAAAAGGCGCTACATTACCTTAAGACCTACTTTGATTTTGATAAAAATATAATTCATACTGCCAATATTCTCCTTCAGGAGTACCGCAAACAACAGAAGTAATTTGAATACACACAGAAAATATATAGGAGCATGATGATATGACCGGTAAAGAACGCATCATAAACACTTTCACAAAGAATCCGGTTGATACGGTCCCCTGGGTTCCTTTTGCCGGTGTTCACGCCGGAAAGCTCTGCGGATATAATGCGACGGAAGTATTAATTGACCCCGATAAATTATATACATCTCTCATGAAAGTAAATGAGGTTTACCTCCCGGATGGTCAGCCTGTTATATTTGATCTTCAGGTCGAAGCTGAAATCCTGGGATGTGAATTAATGTGGGCTGATGATAGTCCTCCCTCCGTTGTAACACATCCCCTGGAGAACGATTTCATTATTCCAAAAAAAATGCCGAAAATTACGGACGGACGTATTCCCGTAATTTTGGATGCAATGAAACGCATAAAAGCATCTATTGGCAAAACAACCGCTTTATACGGCCTTATCTGCGGTCCGCTGACCCTAGCAACCCATCTGCGTGGTTCTGAGCTCTTCATGGACACTTATATTAATGAAGAAAAGGTACATCAACTGATACGCTATTGTAATGATGTCGCAAAAAAAATGACAGATTATTATAGCGAAGCAGGTATGGACATTATTGCTGTGGTAGATCCGGTCGTTTCACAAATATCACCGGAGATGTTCATTCAGTATCTGCATACACCTCTAATGGAACTTTTTTCTTATATTAAAGAGAAAAATGCCTACTCATCTTTCTTTGTCTGCGGTGATGCGACAAAAAATATC
>JAGLUM010000108.1 GCA_023134755.1 Fidelibacterota bacterium
GCGGATTATTTATACATAGCGCATATAAAAAAAGACTATGAAGGTAATGTGTATTTTCCTATATTCGACGTTGCTCATTGGACTAAAGAATCGTCAGAAGAATTTGACGAATTTGTCTTTATAAAATACAAACGTATTTAATTGGAGGTTTTTTATAATGGATTCAACTTTTTATAATGCTCTTGGCATTCAGAAAGAGAACAGCGGTTGTTCAACAGGACAAAAATGGATTACATCAAAAAAGAGTAAGGTACTGAATATTACATCACCCATTGATGAAAAACATATTGCCAGTGTCCAGACATGCTCTCACGATGATTATATTGAAGTAAAAAAACAAGCTCTGCGTGCTTTTGAGGTTTGGTGCACTATTCCGGCACCCAAACGAGGAGAAATTGTACGTCAAATCGGATTAAAATTACGCGAACATAAAGAAGATTTGGGAAAACTTGTCACCCTGGAAATGGGTAAGTCGATCCAGGAAGGCTACGGTGAAGTCCAGGAAATGATCGATATTTGTGATTTCGCTGTGGGTCTATCCCGTCAGCTTTATGGATTCACCATGCATTCCGAACGCCCGGAACACCGTATATATGACCAGTATCAGCCCATCGGTATTGTCGGTATTATTTCCGCCTTTAATTTCCCGGTTGCCGTCTACGCATGGAACGCGATGCTGGCTGCCGTTTGCGGTGACGTCTGCATTTGGAAACCTTCTTCAAAAGTTCCATTAACTGCAATAGCGATCCAAAAGATCATTGCCGAGGTATTGAAAGAAAATAATTTACCGGAAGGTATTTTCAATTTGGTTATCGGCAGCGGACGGGATGTTGGTGAAGCAATGCTCCAGGATGAAGAAGTGGGTTTGATCTCAATTACGGGTTCAACTCCTGTCGGCCGTCATGCCAATGAGGTAATTGCCCGCCGCTTTGGGAAGATCATCTGTGAACTGGGTGGTAATAATGCCATTATTGTTAGTAAACACGCTGATCTACGACTCGCCATTCCTGCCATTGTTTTCGGTGCAGTCGGAACCGCGGGACAACGCTGTACATCTACCCGGCGCGTTATTATCCATGAAGATATGTATGATACTGTGAAAAAATCCTTGGTAAAAGCATATAAATCCTTAAAGATCGGTTCTCCGCTGGATGAGAATAATCATGTGGGACCCCTTATTGACGCCGGCGCGGTCAGCATGTTTAAAGATGCTGTGAAACAAGCAAAAGAGCAGGGTGGAAACCTTGTTTACGGTGGCCAGGTATTAAGCGGTAAAGCCTTTAAATCGAAAAATTATGTAAGGCCCTGTATTTTCGATGTGACAAATGATATGCCCATCGTTCAGGAAGAAACTTTTGCCCCTATTCTATACCTTATTAAATATTCCGGTGATATTGAAAATGCTATTAAAATTCACAATGATGTCCGCCAGGGCCTCTCTTCCGCTATTTTCACACAGGATGTTCGCGAATCTGAAATATTCTTATCCTACCGCGGTTCAGACTGCGGTATCGCTAATGTGAATATTGGCACATCCGGAGCAGAGATCGGCGGAGCGTTTGGCGGCGAGAAAGAAACCGGTGGCGGCCGTGAATCCGGATCGGATGCATGGAAAGGCTATATGCGTCGTCAAACTAACACCATTAATTGGAGCAAAGAACTACCCCTGGCACAGGGAATAAAATTTAATATATAAAAAATTAAACCGGTGAATACCAGTTCACCAGAGAAAGGAGACTTTTATGGTAAAAGCAACAAATGTAAAAAATGTTTTGTCAAAACACATGTTGGCCGACGGATTTGATATTATTATTGATTTGGAAAAATCACACGGTTCATGGTTAGTTGATAAGCGTAATGGAGATGAATATTTAGATTTCTTTTCAATGTTCGCATCATTATCTGTAGGGTTCAATCATCCCTATCTGGTTTCAAAAAAAGATGAATTTGGACGTATTGCCATAAATAAACCGACAAATTCAGATATCTATTCTGAAGAGATGGCAAGTTTTCTGGAAACCTTCTCACGCGTAGGTATTCCTGACTACCTCCCCTATGCTTTTTTCGTATCAGGTGGTGGATTGGCAGTTGAAAACGCATTAAAAGCAGCGTTTGACTGGAAGGTACGTAAGAATTTTGAAAAAGGTGAAACGGAAGTTGTCGGATTAAAAGTCCTGCATTTTAAAGAGGCTTTTCACGGCCGCACAGGATATACTTTATCTCTGACAAACACTTCGGATCCCCGAAAAACACAGTATTTTCCTTTATTTGATTGGCCGCGGGTTACAACTCCCAAGCTGACCTTCCCCCTTGATGAAAATAAAGAGAAAAATGAGTCGTTGGAAAAACAAGCCATCGCAGAGATCAACGAAATTGTTGCACGTGACGCAAAGGATATCGCTTGCATTATCATTGAACCTAT
>JAGLUM010000109.1 GCA_023134755.1 Fidelibacterota bacterium
CTGTGGCAAAGTGTTATTTTACAGGGGTTTAGAACTCGCTAGATTACTTAGTTAAGCATATACACAACATACTTAACGCGCTCAAATTATAAATTATGTATTGTAATGTTGAAATTTTATGATTAATATTTTTTGAATGTAAATAAATAATACAGGTTAGGATAACCGAAAGTATTAATAATTAATCTTGAGGGGTATTTATATCTATTTTGGAGAAATTATGAAAAAACTCATAGTATTAATGGTAGGACTTCACCTCATTAGCACAATCTTTGCACAAAGTGATAAAGATTGGGAGGTTATTAACAAAAATGCTGACTATATAAATGGTTATGTGTTATCTATTTCTCATGATGATTCTAACAATGTTTATTTCGGTGGTGATTTTACGACTATTAATGATGTTACTGCTAACAATATTGGAGGATGGAATGGAACCAACTGGTTAACAATGGAAACAGGAACAAGTAGTATAATTGAAGGTTTGGCTTTAGATTCGCTCCAAAATTTATATGTAGCTGGTAGATTTAGAAGAGCTGGCGATGTATCTACTATCGGTATAGCTATGTGGAATGGCATCAACTGGCAAAGTGTAGGAGGTGGTACTAATAGCGACGTACTCGCAATCACTTTTGATAATGATGGAAATTTATATGCTGGCGGTTGGTTTACTATGGCAGGTGGAGTATCTGCAAATTATGTAGCAAAATGGGATGGGACTCAATGGTCTCCACTGGGAAGTGGTATGAGTGGTATTGATCACGCGGTTGTCAACGCTCTGGCTTTCGACAAAGATGGAAATCTCTATGCAGGTGGTATTTTTAACAATGCCGGTGGAGTATCCGTGAACGGAATTGCTAAATGGGATGGTACGAGTTGGAGCGCCTTAGGTGGTGGACTCCCTTGTGTGATGACAATTGCATGTGATTCGACCGGAAATGTCTATGCAGGAGGTGAATTCTCGGTTGGAGGCAAAAAAAATATTGCAGTATGGGATGGCAGCAGTTGGAAAAGAATGGGAAACGGATCTAAGAGAGCTGTTCATGCACTTGCCTTAGATGACGACGGCAATTTATATGCAGGAAGTTATTGGTATTTAGAGGAGCCTATAAGATTTATTTCAAAATGGAACGGAAGCGAATGGTCTTCTTTGGGCTCCGGTGTAAACAAAGGTGTCAACGCCCTATGTTATGATAATGGTCGATTATATGTAGGCGGATGCTTTACGGTAGCTGGTGGGAAAGCATCTCCATATTTTGCTAGCATTATCGTCGACCCAACGAATGTGACATTCAAGAACGGCTTGGATTGTATAATTGATACATCTTTTGCATCGGAGAACCAATTGCTCGGTAAATTTTCCTTAAGTGCAGAAAAATCAATTGGACATTTAGATGCCATAAACATAACTTTAAAAGGTGTAAGAAACGGTTTCAGTCAATTTAAATTATGGGAAAGCAATGATGACATTTTTAATCCCGAAAATGATACACAACTAGATACAACCATCATTAAAGATCCTGGTTGTGGAAACACTTTGGATTTCCTTAATTTTACATCCAACCTCGATACGGTAGAAACATACTATTTTCTCACTTCAGATATTGCCCCCGATGCATCAGGAGTTATAAGTGCAGAGATTGCTGATAATAATGCAGTAACAATATGTGGAGGAGACATAAATACAATATTTGAGAATGAGCCCCTTTCGGCATCTCCCTTATTCTTCCCATGTAACCTTTCAATCAAAGTCTATGATGATGTTGATAGTGTGAACCTTGTTTATGGTTGGGCAAATAATGCTAGCGACAGTTTTGATGTTAATCTAGATCAATACGCACCAATTCTTCCGCCCGAAAATACGTTTGACGCCCGGTTTAGTATCGCAGGGAAGGATTATATCAAAGATTATAGATCGACCATTAATACTGGTGAATATATCATATGGGATCTTTACCTGCAATGCGACAGTCTTAATGAATCTATTCAAATGGAATGGGATCCTACCAATTTCCCTAGTAAAGGATATTTTTTTCTAAGGGATACAGGATCTGTCAATATTGATATGCGAAAAACTAATCATTATACTTCGATAGAAATGGATTCATGTAATCTTCATATCGTTTATACTCTTTTTCATTCGGATTTCGATGTCAATATAAAGCAAGGTACTTTACCTTTGACAATACAATTTACGGATATGTCATTGGGTGATGTCAATTCATGGTATTGGCAATTCGGTGACGGGGGAACAAGCACAGAACAGAATCCCCAATATATTTATCAATCTAAAGGTTGTTTATCTGTCTCTTTAACTGTCAGCGATGGAAGTAATACAAATGAATATATCAAAGAAGATCTCATTATTGTTAACAATCAGGAAAAAGCTATCATTAGAGAGATTACCGATGTCCCAGGAGATCAAGGCGGGTGGGTTTACATTGACTTTAGCGCCAGTATATTTGATACCGATACTATTACTAGCAGTGGAGAAAAATATAGGATTAAAAAACTGGAAGGAGAAAATTGGGTTGTACTTGATTCGGTAACTGCATGTGGTCTTGATAATTACAGGGTTATATTACCGACACAGGTTGATTCCTGCTCAGATTCAAGCGGAATTTTTGAATTAAAAATCCTCACAGAAATGCAGGAAGGTGTTTTTGAAAGCAATACGAAGAGCGGCTATTCTGTAGATAATCTTTCCCCGGAAATGCCTACTGGTTTAGACCTTTCTCTTTATACAGATGCAATAACGCTGGACTGGAATGATTCTCCTGAAAGTGATTTTGATCATTATAATATTTATCGTGGTCTTTCTAAGTATTTTTCAGTGGGCGAAGGGAGTCTTTACGAGCAAACTACAGAAAGCACATTTATTGATAGCGCAGTTAGAAAGCATTACACCTATTATTATCGAATCAGTGCCGTTGATGTTCATGATAATGAAAGCAATCCATGTGAAACAGCAGGACTTCTAGTAAATATTGATATTATTCTGGAAGATTTTGAGTTATCACAAAATTATCCAAATCCATTTAACCCAATAACAACTATTCAATATGGTTTACCGAAAATATCAGATGTGCATTTGTCAATCTTCGATATTCGTGGCCGAAAAATTAAAGAATTTAATATACTTGGGCAACAACCCGGTTGTCATAAAGTAATCTGGGATGGAACTGATATGAAAGGTAATAAAGTTTCTACCGGAGTATATATTTACAGTCTTCAAGCCAGTGATTTCGTTGAGACTAAAAAAATGGTTCTAATGAAGTAACGCTCCCCTATTAAAACGATCAAATCAAAAAGCCACCTTTAACCGGGTGGCTTTTTTGTACCAACAAAAAACTCCCCATTTCTGAGGAGTTTTGGTACCGAAGGCCGGACTTGAAC
>JAGLUM010000011.1 GCA_023134755.1 Fidelibacterota bacterium
TTCGGTCTTGGACTCTTACCATAAAAAATACGGTGCACGTCTATGAAACTAATCGTCCAAATACCATGTCTTAATGAAGAAAAAACATTGACGCAGACCGTGCGTGATATTCCACGCAAGATTCAGGGGATTGATCAGGTAGAGATCCTGGTCATTGATGACGGATCTACGGACAGAACCGTGGAAGTTGCCAAAAAGATCGGCGTCGATCACATTGCGACAAACACTCAAAACAAAGGACTGGCGCAAACATTCCTTTTGGGCCTGGATACATGCCTCCGTCTCGGAGCCGACATTATCGTGAACACAGACGGTGATAATCAGTACAGAGGGCAAGATATTCCCAAGTTGATCGCTCCAATACTGAAACGCGAGGCGGATATTGTAATCGGTGATCGTCAGACCGACAACATTCCCCATTTCAGCCCTGCGAAGAAAAAATTGCAGAAAATCGGCAGCTTCACAGTACGAATACTTTCCAGAACCGATGTACCGGATACGGTCAGCGGTTTCCGGGCATTCAGCCGTGAAGCGGCCATGCAGATGAATATTGTCTCTTCCTTCTCATATACCATTGAAACGGTCATCCAGGCCGGCAAAAAATATCTGCATATTGTCAGTGTGCCCGTGGAGACCAATGCGAAAACTCGCGATTCAAGGCTGTTTCGAAGCATTCCGGAGTTTCTGAAATCTTCAATGGCATCAATGGTTCGCATCTATACGATCTATGAACCGCTCAAGGTGTTTTCTTACATAGGCGGTTTTTTGATCCTGAGTGGGCTGATTCCCTCTATCCGTTTTCTGATTTACTATTTTATGGGCCAAGGTAGCGGGCACATCCAGTCCTTGATTCTGGCCTCTGTCTTATTTGTTGTGGGATTTCACGTGCTGATGATCGGTCTGGTCGCTGATGTCCTCTCGTTTAACCGCAAACTCATAGAGGAAATACTGGTGCGGGTCAGGCGCATTGAGTTAACTCATTTGAATCCATATAACAAGAAATGAAGCGCGGCCGTATTCTGTGCGTCACATCCAACTTTCCCCGATGGGCCGGGGACAGCACAACACCATTTGTTTTGAACCTGGCTGTGGATCTTCAGGAAATGGGATGGCAGGTCACTGTCCTTGCACCTCATGCACCCGAAACCGCTCTAAGAGAGACCCTTGAGGGTGTCC
>JAGLUM010000110.1 GCA_023134755.1 Fidelibacterota bacterium
AAATTACCGGCAATGTCAATGATGTACTCCCCTTCATATCCTCCCTTCGGGATATCAAGATCGTTCCCAAGCAGTTGACGGTATCGCGCGTAAACTGATAGACCCAGCATACGCATCTGCCGACCGGCATCATTAAAATAATATTCCCGGGTAACTGTATAGCCATGCCACTCCAGAATACTGGAAATGGTATCACCCAACACCGCCTGGCGGCCATGACCAATAGTTAAGGGGCCTGTGGGATTGGCAGAGACAAATTCAACCTGCGCCGTTTTTCCTGCACCAGTTTTATCGCGTTGAAATTCTTCTTTCTGTTGTCGTATTCGTGGAATAAAATTCTGGAAATAAGAGGGTTTAAAAAAGAAATTGATAAATCCCGGGCGGACTATAGTAATTTTTTCAACGCTTTCAATCTGGTTTTTCAGTGATGAAGCAAGGTCCTCTGCAATATCTATCGGGTTGCGTTTCAGCTGTTTGGATAAAGTTAATGCCACATTGGTGCTAACATGTCCAAATTCGCTTTTCCGTGGATGTTCAACCACAAAATGGGGGTGCTCCCATCCTAGATCCTCTAATATATCATATATTTTTTTGCGAACCGCCTGTAACATATATTCCTCAAAAAACCATATAAAAAAACGAGTTGCAGTAGCAACCCTCAAACCATGAAAAACTAATATTATTATATAGTATTTCAAACAAAAAATTCATTCAATTCACGGAAATTATTTATATGCGTAGTGAGTCAATAAGTGGGTCATTTGCAGCCAGCGGTGATGTTGAAATGTCATAAATTTTATCCTGATAGCGAACATTAATACGAATAGTTTCATCTTTTCCGGCTTTGGAATACCGCCCTAACAGGCGCGAGGCCAAGAGCATATCTTCTTTGCTGAACTTCCCTACACCAATACCGATAGCACCAATTATATTTTCAAGTTCAAATAAATAGCGCCCGGAAATAAATGGCTGCAAAAGATGATATTCAGCTTCATCCCGGCTTATTATGATTTTGGCCGTTTTTGATATCCGAAAATGGCGACCAATACGCAAGAGGGGTGCTTCTTCCTTGGGAAAGTTTTCTTTTCCGTATTGCTGCAGCAAATCTTTAAAACGATTACCATACTCTTTATT
>JAGLUM010000111.1 GCA_023134755.1 Fidelibacterota bacterium
TGTGTTTCACTCTCTGTTGTCCACTTTAATATAACCTTAGCGTTGTCATACTGGGCAGCAAAATTCTTTAACGTGATCGGCAGTGCGGGATCACCGGTGTTGGAATAAACAATTGCAGTGGTTTCGGTTGCACCTGTGGTACTTAATGCTTCAAAATTGCTTGTATCGCTGAATTCTTTATAAAGTGTGTTCAACCCTGATACCCCTGACGGCCAGGAAACCGTTGAGGTTCCCGATGCAGCAACCTCCATTTTAATTCGTATTAAACTATCAGGTGAACCCGACTGATCGGTAATATAGGTAGCAGAGCCATAAAGACCTGAACTAAAGGAATATTGCGGTTCAAAGGTTATAGAAAAAGCGTCGGTGAATGTATCTACTCCTTGATTTGAAAAATTATAAAGCGGTATACCTACGGCTTCTTCAGCCAGGGGTCCCAAAAATGTAATGGATACTAATTTCCCGTTACTAACAAGATTAGCACCGCCAAAAATTGTAGTATCATATTTAACATATACCTGACCTTCTTTGAAAATACTTTGTCCGTCTCCGCCATCAATATAGGCTAAAACATCAAATTCATAAAAAGTCTGGGTATCGTTATATGATACTGTTCCATTCGAATATATTAATTGCACAGTGCCGGTTTCTGCAAAAAGTTGTGATATGATAATAAACGTTAGCAACAATATAAAAATGAATTTCTTCATTTAAGTCCTTTCAAACTGCTCTCTCTATTCAGTTTGTTATAATATATTGATATGCTTTTTACATGTGCCGACATCTATCGGAACAGTAATCTTTCCCTGTGTGGCCACTGCCTCAAATGCCGGTGCATCGTCTCCTATCAGCGACATTGAATATCTTTCTTTTACTTCTTTCATGATCAATCTTTTTTTTGTTGTTTCCCTGTTCGTTTTCAATTTCTCTTCCTATTTCATTCTCCCGCACTCCACTCTCTCACTCTCCCTCTCTCTCTTGTTTTTCCTCTCTCTCATTGCAATTTCTCTTATTCTTCTCTCTACTAATTTTTCTCTCAATGTAATGCTTACTTTAATGTGCATGCTCTTCACTTTTGTTTTTTTCGCGTTTATTTGAACAGGATTCGCAAATACCGCAGTACTCAATAACAAAATCTTCAATATAGTGACCACAATTTTTGTTTATTTCCTGAAGAAACGCGGAAGGATCCACTTTTTTCATATCATATAAATTTCCGCAATCCGTACATCTGAAATGCGCGTGGGGTTTCATATTCCCGTCAAAACGGTCAAAGGTACTTCCCGATGTAATCCTGTTTAAAAGACCCTGATCTTCCAATATCCCAAGATTACGGTACACGGTTCCCAGACTTAGCGAGGGAAATTCCAGTTTCAATTCGTCATACAGCCAGATAGCCGTAGGATGCGAGACCGTCTGACACAGGATTTCCAGCATCCGTTGCCGTTGTTTTGTGTTTCTGTATGTTATTGTTCTATTCATCTTTTTTCCCTTATTCATAATCATTCCGATTACTATTAAGAAGATACTGTCGTTGATAGTGAATGTCAAGTATTTTTTAAAATTATTTTTTATATGCTTACATTATGCAACATCATTGACATCGGAGGCATATAATACTATATTATTCAGCTATTTGATATTGGGGGTGTAAAGGTTTCGACAGGGCGGATAGGTCGATCTGTAAGCGTGTCGTGGTGTTCAGGATTCCACGTTAATCAATCTGAGACTATTTTAAATGCAGATAATTTTGCATACGCTGCGTAATTAATTCGTAGCCGTTCACCCGGATTTTGTTTGTGGGTTCGGAGTGGACGCCATTTCACAAACTCGCATATTGTAATGGTCGCGTACAATGTGTTAAAAACTGTGACCTGGTTTATTCTATGCTTGGATTTTGAGGTAGAATAGATAAGAAAATTCAATATCCTACACACGTAGAAAACATTTTTGTCTCCGCTTTGGACCCGGGTTCGATTCCCGGCACCTCCACTCAGTCTTCGTCCG
>JAGLUM010000112.1 GCA_023134755.1 Fidelibacterota bacterium
GGCACTTATTCCCTGATCAGATCATATTGTTAAACTGCGACGATCAAAAATATAAATTCCGATCACAATGAGGACAAATGTAACAAGCAACAATACGGCGGTGGATAGGAGTGCATACCCCGTGTTGCTAAAGATCTTCGGTATATCGATCACGGTAAAAAGGGAGGCGTACTTCGTAGCCTCAAGTTGTTCACTTGTACCGGACATCATTTTTAACAGAAGAAAGGCGACGGGGATTCCGACTCCGACCGCGATCGAGCGCCGCGATTCGCTGAATGTGCAGGATGCAAGAAAACCAATCGCGCACAGAACCAAATGGACAGCAATTGTAACCAGATTCAGGAGCAGATAATCGCCATATACCAACTCGCCCGGGAACATGATCTCACATAAAAGAATGCCCATAAGGACCACGGAAAGCAACAGTACAGCGGTCGAACTCACAAGAAACACGGCTTGGGTGACAGAAATAGTTGTCCGGGTATTCGGCGTAGCGAGCATGTATACCATGGAACCTTTGTCTACATGACGTGCGATCATATTGTTGGCTGCGGGAACCAGGTAGATCAGCGGGAAAACAAGAAAAAGGAACCCATACAGATATGCACCGAGATGACCAGAGAGATCGGTCGCGATCATATCATATCCGAAGGCAGCGCTCATGGCTTCGGGCAATGCTTTGATCATAGTAGCCATAGCTTCGACGTTTTCAGGGTCATACATGGAGATAATAATGCTTTGGTACATCAGCAAAACGAAAAACGTGATCATCCAGAGTTTCCAATTGGCTTTTAATGATGCGAAAAAGAGAGTTTTATTCATTGTTATCACCTTCTTTTCCGTAATAATTCATAAAAATATCTTCCAGTGAGCACTGGTGGACATCCAGGTTTGTTACCTTGAAAGCGGACAGGGTCCGGATAAAGGTATCGAAATTCTTGCCGACACGGATTAGTATCTTTTTCTCATCCTGTCTTTCAGTTTCCAAACCGGATTTCAATAACTTGTTTGCATCGGTTTTTGTTTTCAATGTGACAATGAATTCCCGGCTTTTCATCGTATTCAGGGATTTGATATCCTCAATGGCTACCAAGCGTCCCTCGCGAATGATCCCGGCCCGGTCACAGCTCCGCTGTACTTCTTCAAAGATATGGGAAGACATCATGATGGTCTTACCGCGCGCTTTTTCCGTTTCAATTAATTCCATGAATACATTTTGCATAAAGGGATCCAGGCCGCTGGTCGGTTCATCAAGAATATAGACCTCAGGATCGCACATAAAAGTCGCGATGATCCCAAGTTTCTGTTTCATTCCCTTGGACATTTTTCGGATACTGCCTGAAGCATCGAGTTCGAACTGTTCGATCAATTGATCACGGAGAAGGTTGTTCGTAATGTTATGCATATCTCCGACGAATTTCAGGAATTCCAGTCCCTTCATATTATCAAAGAAAGCGATCTCGCCCGGCAAATATCCAACGATCTCTTGCAGTTTTGCAGCATCCTTTCGGCAATCAAGTTCGCGGATGGTGGCTCTGCCTTTGTTTGCATTCGCAAATCCCAATATATTTCTGATTGTTGTTGTTTTTCCGGCACCGTTAGGACCAAGATAACCAAACACTTCACCTTCTTTAATGGAAAAATTCAGGTCAAATATCCCTTTTCCACTTTTATAGATCTGTGTCAGTTGGTGTACTTCTATCATCTTGCCACCTCTGATTTATTTGATATTATAAAGAGTACGAAATTAATTATAAACCAACAAACTTTTATACACGGAATAATTGAAATTTGTGAAGGAAGAAACCCCTCCAAACCTCCCCAAAGGGGAGGCTTCAAATGAGCCCCTCCTTTGGAGGGGATGGGGAGGTCGAAAAGATTCAATCTGTTCCCTA
>JAGLUM010000113.1 GCA_023134755.1 Fidelibacterota bacterium
CCCATAATATGGGAATCAAAAACTGCTCGCAGTTTTTTTGTGATAATTGTCACATCATTATAACCATCCCGGTTAATATCCGTTAATTCCTGATAGATCTGACCCGACAGATTAAACAGTCGCTTATCAATGGCAGATTCTGCTTTAATGAGATTCGACCATGTTGTATTTCGCAAATGCGGGAGATAAATCCCTCCGTGAATCCCATGCCAATAGGCATCGTGAGAGGTTCCTGACCAAAATTGTTTTTTAATTTTTCGAATGTTTTTTGGGGCTTTTCCTGTATTAATTAGGGTATCAATTTTACGACTGATCTGGCTCATACGCTTATGCATCCAGTTGGCCTCGGGATATTTTGCAAGAAAACTGCGCCAGCCTTTTCCAAAACCGCGAAGCGCTGTTGTCCATTCATCCATTTCAGGATACCCGCCTTCTGTAGGATAACACAGGCCAAGCGGCATATAGTGTTCCCAGTAATCTTTAAATGTGGTTGTCTGTATATATGAACGGTTACGATGCAGAAGTTCAAAGAATTCATTCAGCCATTTAAAATATTCCTGAGAGTCAGGATAAATACCAAATTTTTCCCCGTTTCCAACAAAGACCAAAACATCCTGATTATTGTCTGAAGTCTGTGTCAGTAAATATTCAATTGCCTTCTCCGGCGAAGCATGGGGAATCATTTTTCGCAGAGTTTCAGAGATGGAAAATACCCCGATAGTTCGTCCCTCTATTTCAGTATTGAAATACCCTTTAACGGGACGATTCTGACAAACATGATGTTCGTCGATCACGGTATATTTTAATCCGCTTTCACAGATACTATAGGGTAAGTCCGGTGACCAGACACGTTCCGGCAGCCACATTCCTTTAGGGATATAGCCGAAAACATCCCGCAATAAACAATTCTGCAGTTTGATCTGTCCGATACGATCTGTTTCGGGCAGTATGGTCAACATCGGATCGTAGTATGCACCGGATAATAACTCTATATTTTCACGGTCTGCCATATTGCGGATATTATCCACAAATTCCGGTTTATGTTCAATAAGCCATTCCAGTAAAGGGCCGCTGTAATGTAGTGAAACGGATATACCGGGATATTTCTTCAGCAGTTCAATAAATGGTTTATACGATTTTTCATAGGCACGTTCAAATACATCGTTGAAATTTCCAACGGGTTGATGATTATGAAGTGTAAATATAAATTTGATCAAGGACATACATAAGTAAGACAAAGACGGCTCCGATGAACAGCCTTTGTCTTTTATTTGGTGTTTTTACATCTTGGCCATTTTTATCAGAAGATCAACAACGCGAACACTATAGCCCCATTCATTGTCGTACCAACTCAGAACTTTCACCATATTTCCATTTACCATGGTACATCCTGAATCAAAAATGGAGGAATAACTGTTCCCAATGATATCCACGGAGACAATCGGATCTTCACAGTATTCCAAAATACCTTTTAATTTTCCATTAGCAGCCTTTTTCATAACAGCATTAACTTCGTCTTTTGTGACGTTTTTTTCAAGTTCTACCACTAAGTCAACAAGCGAACCATCGGGTGTAGGTACGCGCATTGCCATACCATCCAGTTTACCCTTCAAAGCAGGAATAACTTTACCTACTGCGGCTGCAGCACCGGTGGTTGTTGGAATAATGGATACTGCTGCAGAACGTGCACGGCGCAGATCAGAATGCGGGAAATCCAGAATTCGCTGATCATTTGTATAGGCATGAATGGTTGTCATCAGACCTTTTACAATACCGAATTCATCATTTAATACCTTTACAACCGGTGCAAGACAGTTGGTCGTACATGAAGCATTTGATACGATCTTATCGTCTGCTCTCAGTTCTTCGTCATTAACACCCAATACGATAGTGTTGTCAATTTCATCTTTTGCCGGAACAGTCAGGATAACCTTTTTAGCACCGGCTTCCAGATGTTTAGCAATTTGATCGCGTTTACGAAAAACACCCGTTGCTTCTACTACATATTCAACATTTAATGCTTTCCAGGGAAGCTGTGCTGGATCTTTTTCAGCATAAATAGGAATTTTTTTACCATTTACTATAATAGCATCATTCGTTGATGAAATTTCACCATCATATTTTCCATGAACAGAATCATATTTTAAGAGATGAGCCAGGGTTTTCGCATCGGTCAAGTCGTTAATAGCAACAACTTCGATTCCTTCGCGTTTTTGAAGTACACGAAATACTAAACGTCCAATTCTTCCAAACCCATTAATACCTACTCGTATGCTCATTTGCTTTTCCTTTTTGTTTGTTTTTCAAATGTCATAGAATATATAATGTTTCCAATCTTAACGCTACATTTTTTTGTAGAATCGGTGTATTTATCATTAACTTTTTATTGGTTTTTACGTCTTTTTTTCATTATTTATATATCTTATGAAGACAATGACATTAACATTTGATCATTTCCATGTTTCCGGTGATATCGCGGCGGACATCCCCTTTTTGAAGAACATCGGCTTTGATATTCAAAAACCCAATGAAACACTTGTTCTGCATGTATCAGCACCAATTGTAAATGATATAAAAATTGAACTTAATTATGTTCACTTTCAGAATGATATACTTACACTGCATATTTTATCAAACCGGAAAATCGTAGATATACTTATTGTTTTACTAAATCGTTACACAAAATCTGTCGTATTTTTTGACATTGACTATCCAACACTGCGGATAAATACGCGGATCTTGTCCAACATGTATTTCCCTAAAATAAAAATCCGCAATATTACAATAGTCAACCAACAATATATTGTTGAAACGGAGCTAAGCTGAAAAAGTTAATTATCATACTGGGCATATATTATCTAATGTTTTCCTGTGCAATAAATATCCCGGAAGAAGAGGATACAAATTACCCTGCATTTAACGGCGGTGATACACTGGATATTATGACCTGGAATCTGGAGTTATTTCCCAAAAATGGAAATAGTAGTATTGAATATCTGAAAAATGCCATAACAGCAATGCAGCCGGATATCATCGCCCTGCAGGAAATAAGTTCAGAAACCTCGCTCCAACAGTTAACAAACCAATTGGGTAATTATGATTATTATCTTGGTGAAGGTGGCGGGAACTGGGGATTGGCATTCCTTTATCAAGATAGTCTGATTACTTTAGATACGACCATTTATGAAATTTATACAAATATGTTTCGCCCTTTTCCTCGTCCACCACTAGTTATGGAGGCTTTGTGGCAGGGTGAGAAAATTGTGATTATTAATAATCATCTTAAAGCCGGTAGTAACAGTGATGATGAAGAACGACGAGAAGAAGCGAACCAATTATTACATACTTACATCCAAGCACATTTTGATAATGTAAATATTGTACTTCTTGGTGATCTTAATGATATATTAACGGATGTTGTTTATGAAAATGTTTTTCAGTTATTTATTGATGATTCACTTTTATACAAATTCACGGACATGTATATCGCTGAAGGAAGCAATTTAAACTGGTCATACCCTTCCTGGCCGTCACATCTAGACCATATTTTGATCAGCAATGAGCTATTTGATAACCATATTGACACACGGACAGTGTTATACGACACCTATCTTGAAGGTCGGTGGAGTGAATATGAAGAACATATTTCCGATCATCGTCCCGTATCGATCACCTTGATTATAGAAGGAGATTAAATATGCTACATCGTCAGGAATTAGCGGAGTACCTTCAACAACTCTTTCGTTATGAAGATTATGAAGATCATTGTCAAAACGGATTGCAAATTGAAGGCCGGAATATCATCCACAAAATCGCATTCGCGGTATCCTACAATCAATTGTCTCTAGATGAAGCCCTGCACTGGGGTGCAGATGCTTTAATCGTTCATCACGGAATTTTTGGAAAGAACTTCTTTGCACTAACAGGCCGGGAGAAAAAGAAAGCAAAGGCTCTTCTGGATGCAGATATGTCTCTTTTCGGTATTCATTTACCCTTGGATGCCCATCTCGAACTGGGTAACAATGCCCAGCTGGCTGCTTGTCTTTCCGCTAAAATTATCGAACCCATTGAGGTCGGATTTATCCTGCACAATACCGCAGAGCATAGTTTAGATAATATTTTAAGTATCTTTCATGAAAAATTAGGAACAGATAATAATCCTGAAATTCTTCCTTCGGGCATTATGCCGGGTAAGAAATATGGTATGGATTATCTGAACTTTGGTCCGAAAATACCCAAAACAATTGCCTGTATCTCCGGCGGTGCGGGTACATATTATGAGCAGGCACTGGCAAAGGGAGTTGATACATATATTACCGGTGATATACGAGAACATATTCCTGCAATTGCCTATGAAAGTCAAACAAATTATCTTAATATTGGACATTACTGGTCTGAGACTCTGGGTATTAAAGCCCTGCAATCTTTGCTTGAAAAAACATTTGCAATAGAAACCGAATTCATTAATATTAACAACCGAGTATAGCCAATGAAAATTTTTATTATTCCTTCCTGGTATCCGTATCCATCTACTCCCATCAACGGGACCTTCTTTAAAGAACATGCTGAAAGTTTAGTTCAAGCCGGATATGATGTCGTTGTTGTTGCCGTAGAAATTGTATCATTAAAATCCTATTTCCGGGTATATAAAGATCTTGGAATCCGCAGCTATAAAGAAAAAGGGGTAACAACCTATCAATGTCTCGCGGTAAACCATCATCCAAAACAACCTGAAACCTTTTATAAACGCTATCGCGAACTTTTAAGACCTCTGCTGGAAACAGCGATAAAGGAAGAAGGAAAACCGGATTGTATTCATGTACATTCATCACTTTGGGCCGGTGCGGCTGTTGCTTCCTATGATTTAGGTATTCCCTTTATCGTCTCAGAACATTTGAAAGAATTTTTAGTGTATAAGGGGTTTTCATCCTTTCAGAAACAACTTATTCAGGAAACCTATAACAAAGCAAATGCTGTTATTGCTCCTTCTTCCGCGGTATTAAACCGTATTAACCAATATTTTACCATCCCGAAACACAGCTCGATCCAGGTTGTTTGGAATATGGTGGATACAGATTTTTTCAAACCCATGAAAAAGGAAACATCTTCCAGCCGCTTTACCTTTTTGATCGTTGCTATGTTGCGACCCGAAAAGCGTATTGATAAAATTATTGAGGCGTTTATGCCTGTCGGTAATACGCATCTTGCAAAAATGTGCATTATTGGCGACGGACCGGAATATAAAAACTTGATAGAAACTACTAAAGTATGCAGTGTGACCCGACAGGTTGAATTTCTCCGGGAAACCGGACGTGATGCGGTCTTGAAAAATATTCAAAAAGCCGATGTATGCGTTTTGTGCAGTAAAATGGAAACCTTTGGTATTTCTCTGATTGAGGCACTTTCCTGCGGGGTTCCCGTTATTGCCGGCAATATCGGTGGTACAACCGATATTGTAACGAAAGAAAACGGCATCCTTGTCCCTATTGACAATCCCATTGCATTACAGGAAGCTATGAAAGAGATGGTTGAACATCCGGAAAAATATAATGCCAAAAAAATTCGTCAGGATATTATCCGGCGTTTCGATAAGAAGGTCATTATTAAAC
>JAGLUM010000114.1 GCA_023134755.1 Fidelibacterota bacterium
AAAAGTAGATGCCCTGTGCAAAACCCAATCCATAAGAAAGATGGTTATTCCCCCATAAATCAGGATCATTATGGCCGTAACTATGTATTCCCAAACGGATACTTTCCATTAAATAAAAGCCAACCTTGGGGCGTGCTTTCTTCCTTCCTGTTAAATCCTGCTGAAAATTCATATTAATACCCCAGCGAGTTGCTGTTGTATCATTGGGATAGGCAGCCCATGTTGTGTCGGCACCCCAATGATTAAATGATGAGTAATCATATGAAAAACCCCAGGATTTAGCACTTTTGTTCTGTTTGCCGTTCCAGCCATAGGGATGAACCGCAAAACCGGCCTCCCAAGTGTACATATCACCAAATAAATTAAACGCCTGTCCACCAAATAAATTTCCGTCCCATCCTAAATCACCGGTTACTCCGTTGGGTTCTACAAGTCCGTATGAGCCATATAACTTAAATTTCCATGAGTGGCTTTTCTTGGGTTTTTCAGGTATTTTTATTGGTTCAATTTTTTCATCAGCATGTGTTTGCAAATACAGATTGATATATTCTGCAACATCTTCAGCCGTTTTAAATTTTACCTCTTCGCTAGCTGGGATATCAACATCATACAGGTTTTCAAGCTGTTTAATAACTTCACTTAAATCAATCGTCTTTATTGTTTTTTCTTCTTTATCTATATCAATATCTGTCGAATTTATATAAGTCCCGTAGAATTCCTTAAAGAATTCTGACCTGCTTTGCGTTTCCTGTGCAAACAATGTTAGCCCCAACAAAGGAATTAATATTACAAATAATATTTTAAACCGCATCATATATCTCCTCAATACTTTTACCGTCAACAATAAAAGATAATAATACTATAAGCTAACAAACTAAGTTTAACATGTCAATTTATTTATACAGCACTAAATTTTATTCATAAATTCCCGTGCATCTAGGTTTTCACAATTAAATATAAGCTTTTTCAGGATTTCAATATCATATCTGTCTCCGCATAAGGCCATTATTTTTGCATCTAAATCTGCTTGTGTCATAGGCTCCCGCGGATCTCCTTTGGGGTATTCCAGATATAAGGAATGCTCTTTACCGTTTTTCAAGCGAATTATCACCCGTGAAGGCTGTTTTTCAGGAAACATTTTTTCAAATTCTTCTGAAGCTTCCCCTTGAATTTTATCAATTACTTCCCAAATACGTGGATCTTTAATTTTATCATCCTCAAAGCTGCGTGTGGTAACCTGTCTGTCAACCAGCGCACAGGCAATACAATAAGGTAAACTATGATCTGCTGTTTCACGGGATTTTGGACGGTATTTATATGAATCGAAAAGAATATCACAAGCCCTGGCAATAGTCGTAATGGTAACAACATCAATATCTTTATAATCGATGTCATGTTCGGTCATAATTTTAATCGTTGCTGAAATATGTGTATGTGTCAGAGCCTCTGTGGGAAAGGCCTTCATAGAACACTCCAGTATCTTATAAGATTTTCCTAGATCCCCAACTAAAGCATTCACATCCCAGTCGGGACCAAATACATCCATAAAACCTTCTTTTCCCTCAAAGATCGCTTCCGTCCCGGTATATCCTTTTTCCGCCATTAAAGCCGCCATAACACCAGCTTGTGTTGACATCGGGTCCACCGTGTTTTTCATCATGGTTAATTTACCAGCAGTTGGACATCCGATAGTATGATTATGGCATCCACTGATCCCAATGGCATGCATCATTTGTTCTACATTTAAGCCTAAAATTTTACCGGCAACAATAGGTGATACAAATTGGGTTAATGTTGCATGATGCCATTT
>JAGLUM010000115.1 GCA_023134755.1 Fidelibacterota bacterium
CCAAAGGATTTTCTAACCATCATCGATGAATCACATGTTACGATTCCGCAGATCCATGCGATGTATAAGGGTGACCGCTCACGCAAGGAGGTTCTGGTAGAATACGGTTTTCGTCTGCCAAGTGCTTTTGATAACCGACCCTTAAAATTTGATGAATTTGAAAAAATGATCAATCAAGCCATCTTTGTCTCTGCCACCCCGTCTGATTATGAGATTGAGAAATCCGATGGAATTGTTGTGGAACAAATTATCCGTCCCACTGGTCTTCTGGATCCGCATATTGAGGTTCGCCCTACTGAGAGCCAAATTGATGATCTCATTCACGAAATACGGATTCGCGTAAAGAAAAAAGAACGGGTTCTTGTGACTGCTTTGACAAAACGTGAGTCGGAGGATTTATCAAATTACCTAAAAAACATCAATATTCGTGTTAGATATATGCATTCTGAAATCGATGCATTGGAACGGGTTGTTATATTACGCGGATTACGTATGGGTGAATTTGATGTCCTTGTCGGAGTTAATTTATTGCGGGAAGGTCTGGACTTACCGGAGGTATCAATGGTTGCCATTCTTGGAGCCGATAAACAGGGATTTCTGCGTTCAGAACGTTCTCTTTTTCAAATTGCCGGCCGGGCTTCGCGTAACGTTGAGGGACTGGTCATCTTTTATGCAGATAAAGTAAGTGACGCAATGCAAAAAGTCATTAGCGAAACCAAGCGCCGCAGAGAAATTCAAATTGCATATAATCGTACTCATCAAATAACACCTAAAACCATTTATAAATCCGCTGAGGATATAAAAAAGATCACCTCCATTGCAGACATGAAACGGGATTATCATCCCAGGACTAAACAGACCCAAAAACATAGACCGCGTTCAAAATTTGAGGCACTGGATATGATCGAACGGTTAACTATAAAAATGCAAAAGGCCGCGGAGGAACTTGAATTTGAAAAAGCAGCAGCACTTCGGGATGAGATTCTGGAAATAAAAAAAATTAAATGACATTTTTTTAACCATTCTATTGCATTTTAATAAACTTTTTTATAGTTTTTCCATTGATATTGAAATAAATAAAGTATTTGAAATTAGGAGTAAATAATGAAAAAGTTTTTTATGTCTCTTCTATGGGTTTTGCTGTTTGCTGCATTAGGTGCAATGTATTATTATCAAACTACATTTGATGATCGTCTTATAAAAACGGTTAATCGTTCAAAGAGAATTGAGGACAAATATCAGGGTTACACTGATAACCTGCATGATTTTGATGTTCGTCTCATTGGTCACAGGAAACACATCAACCAAAACAGTCAGAGATTTTTTGCTCTTGAAAAAGATTTAAATGAATTTAAAGACCAGCACTCCAGCGATATATTTTACATCAATACACGTATTGATTCACTGGCAGGCATAGTTGATGCCAATCAAGCTTCTTTACGCAGCCGGATTGATGATGTTGACAAAAAGGTCAGTAATTTACGCCGTACCGTTACTCAAAATAATATTCGTGCCACCCAGCAGTTACAGAATTTGACACGAGACATTAAAAAATTACAGAATCAGTTCATCGAACTTGATTCTACGGTTGTCAAAAAGAAAGTAAAGAAATAATATATTTTCTAAAATAAGTCAAAACCGTCCGTTAGCTAACGGACGGTTTTTTTATTGTACACTATTTTACTACTCCCCTGCCTTCCAGCATACAAGTACTAACTTCTAATTGCATTTTCCCTTTCAAATATGTATTTTAAATTAATAACATTAAATCTTTAATAAGAGGGATCAAATATGTCCGGTCACAGTAAATGGGCAAACATAAAACACAGAAAAGCCGCACAGGATTCAAAGCGCGCAAAAGTATGGACAAAGATACTGAAGGAGATCACGGTTGTTGCAAAAATCGGTGGCGGAGATGTGGATGCAAATCCGCGTTTACGTACAGCCGTTATTGCGGCACGCAATGTAAACATCCCCAATGATACGGTCACACGCGCCATTAAAAAGGGAACCGGTGAACTTGAAGGAATCAACTACGAAGAGGTCGTATACGAAGGTTACGGACCCTTTGGCGTTGCACTGATCCTGGAGGTAATGACAGATAATAAACAGCGTACGGTAGCAGAAATCCGGCATGATCTATCTAAACACGGTGGAAATCTCGGTGAAAACGGCTCTGTCTCGTGGAATTTTACACGCAAGGGTAATATTATTATCAATTCGGAAGATATTGACGAAGATGAACTGATGATGGCAGCCCTTGAAGCCGGTGCCGATGATGTTATTCAGGAGAGTGACCATTTCAGTATTCTGACTGATCCCCAGAGCTTTAATGATGTACATGAAGCACTAAAAGGATCCTATAAAATTGAACATGCCGATATTGAGCAGATACCGGGAACTACCGTTAAAATTGATAACGTTGGTGATGCAGCGAAATATATGAAACTCTATGATATTCTTGATGACCATGATGATATCCAGAAAGTTTGGGATAATTCCGATATTCCGGAAGAAATCATGGCGCAGTTAGACTAATGGTCATTCTTGGTATAGACCCTGGTCTGAACACAAGTGGTTACGGTGTTATTCGCTATGAAAAATCGCGTATCCAGTTTATTTCAGCGGGAACGATTTCTACGGCAAAAGCAAAGAACTTCTCAGAAAAACTCGAAATATTATATAAAACATGTTGTGAAATTATCGATGATTATCATCCGGATGTTTGTGCCATAGAAGAAACCTTTTCTAACGTGAATCCACGGACATCACTTAAGCTTGGACATGCACGCGGAGTATTAATGCTGGCAGGGCAAATGAAAGAATGTCCCATCTATGAATATCCTGCCACTGTTGTTAAAAAATCCCTTACCGGGGTGGGAAGCGCGTCAAAAGAACAGGTAAAATATATGGTGCAGAAAATGTTAAAATTGCAGCAATTAGCGGGTACACTTGATGTCAGCGATGCCCTGGCTGTTGCAATCACGCATTATAACCAGATGCGTTATAAGATGCTAAAAATATAAGGAAAGAATTATGATATATTTCGTAAACGGAGAAATTGAGATAAAAAAACCGCACTCAATTGTATTGAATGTAAATGATTTCGGACTTAAACTCACGATCACCCTTCATACTTTTGACAAGTTGCCGCCAAAAGGAGAAATGTGCCG
>JAGLUM010000116.1 GCA_023134755.1 Fidelibacterota bacterium
CTTCTACTAAAGGTTTAGGCATAATTATGCAATCAAAATTATTCAGTATTTCTTCCCTGGAAGCAACTCGTCCTGAGGTAAGTTTGGCTATTGTGCTATCATCCATTCCAAATCTCAATCCATAACCTACTTCAAATGTTATTTGTTTTCTAAATTTTAGAGGAATATATTTTATATGCTCAGGATGAATAGCTACTCTTTTTTCATTTTCTTTTAATGATTTTCCAATCACTCCGACTGTTAAAAATTGTTGTTTCATATTATCCTTTTTATATTGTATAACGGTTGCATAAGTGCTATTGCGTTTATATTTTCTTTTATCTTATTTTCGCAGATACATACAAATTATTTTATTTTATGCTAATATGTTAAAGCTTAATACCAAAAAAAACAAGATATTTACATGAGTGACCCTCCCCCATTATTCAGACAGTTAGATGCGAAAACATAAACTGATCACTATCAAAAAAACCACTCTTTCGAATGGTCTTTCGTAGCCCCTCAAGGACTTGAACCTTGGACAAACGGATTATGAGTCCGCTGCTCTAACCAACTGAGCTAAGGGGCCGAAAATCGGATGCTGTACCTTTCTTCTCTCACTCATGATACAGCATCGGATTCTCTGTGGGTAGTACAAGATTTGAACTTGTGACCTCCTGCGTGTCGAGCAGGCGCTCTAACCAACTGAGCCAACCACCCTTTTAAAAAGCGATGTAAAGTAATTTAATAAATTTCCATTTTCAACAGTTTTTTCTTATTTCAGCCAGAGTAGCGGCTGCCGCAGAGGAAAATCATTTTCTGCATTAAAATCATCCTGCAGTTTCTTCCATAATTCAAGGTATTCCGGCTGTTCATAGACTTTACCGGCGAGCAGTAGCGAGAGAAACCTGCCTTTATAGTATCCTGCAGTATTTAAAGTATTGTTCAATATTCCACTGTAGAGATAACGCATAGCAACATCCACTGTTTCTCCCGTCGCGATCTTGATTTCCCAGGGATGATAATCTTTATCACTTAATATCTGACTAAGGCATGTCAGTATATCGATGTTGAGAAAAATATTATCGGTAAATGTCCGGTTCAGATCGTCTTGCAATACAGGCGATGTAACTGCGACAAGATTCGGCAAGGTGATTGTCTGAAAATACTGTTTTGCACTTTCACGCAGACTTTCATCCTCGAGGAAATCACCGATCACTGTGATTTGCAGCAACCAGGCCGTACCGTAGGTATTGATCCGTGCCCGTGCGGATATACCAAACGGATTATTCATAAGAAAATCCGCATATTCACGAAACCATTGTTTCAGAGCTTTTTCTTCCTCTGCACTTAGTAGCAGGGCAAGATACGGAATTGCTCTTGCAATTTCTACAAAATGCAGACCTTCATAAATACCCACATCACGACCCGCTGTGCGATTCGGAATCGCTTGCGCATAATGTAAATGGGGTTCCATGCGCGTTGCTTCATCAATAAACCAGGCTTTCAGGTGCTCCACTGCACGCTGCGCATAGATTTCTTTCCTGCTGATCAGATAAGCAACCGTGAGCCCGGGAACGATTTCACCCAATTCCGCCAGAGCGTCCGCGTGCAGACGGAAGGCGTCCGGATTGGACGTATTATCAAGATATACATAAGCTGCCTCTGGATCATCCGCTTTAGGCCACCATGATTTACCTTCTGAATAATATGCTTGCAAACTTCCGGCTGAACGCACTGCAGGGAATGCCGTGAGGGTTTGCACTGCTTCATCAAAGGATCTCTGCGCCGCATCCATCACACGATCTTTTTCATATTCCCTGATATTAATATCCTTCGAAATGGTAAACACAATAGGAATGGCAACGCGAACAGCATGTTTTTTCCCTTTGATCCTGTAAGCCTCAAAACGCTGTTTTTTAATGGCTGAAACGGCGGCATCATTAAGGAATTCGTTTCCCTCAATAATGCGACAATTTTTTACATTACCGTTGGTATCTACGTAGGCAAGAACAGTCACAACACCTTCAATACCCTTTTGCAGGGCATAATCCGGATAAACAATATCATTCAGCAATGCTTCATTTCCCCCTATTATTTTAGGCGGATTTTCAGAATCTGTTATTATAAGTGGTTGATTGGCACAGGATGCAAAAAGGAATACGGTAAGTATGAAAAGTATGTATTTCATCATTTTTCCTTTAGCTAAGCTGAAACCCTTAGGTTTCGTCACTCAAGCTTATTCTATATTTCACACATAAGCTGTTTTTTTAACATATATTTTATACGCAGTAGGTATTTTTTTGTTTTTATTTTTTTTACCATTTAATTTGAATATATTTTTGCCATGAATCAAGATAAAAACACAATTCGCGTTCGCTTTGCTCCGAGTCCAAGCGGCCATCTGCATATCGGTGGAGTACGAACCGCCTTATTTAATTACCTTTATGCCCGTCAACGGGGCGGAACTTTTTGTCTGCGTATCGAGGATACGGATAAAGAACGTTCGAGCGATGAAAACGTACAGGAAATCCTCCGGGCTCTGGATTGGCTGGGGCTTTCTCCGGATGAAAAGCCGGTAATCCAAAGCGATCATATCCATGAACACCTTGCGGCTGTTGACCGGCTGCTGAAAGAAGAAAAGGCCTACC
>JAGLUM010000117.1 GCA_023134755.1 Fidelibacterota bacterium
TGGAAATAGGATCTTGCCAATAATATTTCCCCCCATTCCTGCGTAAAATGTTTTTCTTTAATTAACCTTTTCACCTGCGTGTAGTATCCTGCATTATACAAAAAATCCAAATAATCCTGATATACTTCAGGCGCATCGTTATGCAGTTGCAATAAATGCCAGTAACAATCTTCCGCAAGACCTGTTTGTCCGGTCTGCTGATATAAGCGTGCCAGAGAATAATATATTTTGCTTTGTGAACCCTCTTCCTGCAACTTATCCCGGTAGAGTTGAATGGCCAATGATTTGTCAAATTGTGCAATATACTCCGGCAGCTCATCGGCAAATAGCGATGATATCAGAATGAGCATCATGATAGATAAAATACGTCTCATCGCGTTGTATCCGGATAATCTTCGCTTAAATGATATATGCTATCCTGCGGATAGTAAATATAATTCGAACTGTAACAGCGCATCAGGCGGTCGCCGGTATTCAGCACTGCCTCGGGAAACGATTGATATTTTAGAGTTAAAAAGGCATATTCAGAGCAGCTGGGATGGAAAGTGCAGACATCCATATCCTGCGGTGAAATATAGTCTTTATACAAATAAACAGCTTCCATAAAAAGATTAGCAATAAAAGGGGTATTCTCTTTATCGTGAGCAAGTTCTGTTATGACTTTGCGATTTTCAAATTTCCGCTGGTATTGCGGGGTGTTAAAATAATGCTGCTTAATGATATCGGCATCTGATTGCCCTGCTGCTGACAACAAAAATATCAACATAATGAGAGATAGGATATATTTACCATTCATATTCATAAATTTTACAATCTTCGGGTAAGGTAAAGAGTTCTATTACGGAATCCGGTAAACCTTTTATGATCCGAAGGTCATGATAGATGTAAACAGAGCGGTTGCCGTCTTCCAGCACCCGGATATACATAGGGTAGTAATAATGATCCCTCGCCTGCCAGTCATCAAAATAAACACGCTTGATCTCTTCCCCGTTCCCGGAATAACTTATGATTTTATATACCCGTTTTTGATGATAAAAAACATCTATTTGAATATGTTCTTTTTTCTTTTTTCCCTCAATTTCCCATACCTTTATCAGGGTATCTCCAGTAAAATAGTGATCGGTCAGGATAAAGCCGAGATCAGAAAGCCCAAGATCTTCACGATCCGTGTTGAGAAAAAGCTGCAATGATTCAGAAGCAAGGATCCGGTTCCGGTTATTCATGTAGAGTGCGATGTTTTCATCCGGATAATAATACATATAGCGGTCGGGTGCCATTTTTACGCGCTGTATGACCGGTTGGTCGACAAAAAGATGCATCCCACGGTGGGGATGATAGAACACTCTCCCCTTTTCAACGGTTATGCCTTCCTTATACTTTTCATAAGTAACATACAGAGGGAGATCCTTTGCATTAGTAGTCACCGCCAGGATAAATATGAATAATAATAAAATGCAGCGTTTCATCGAATGCACCGGAAATAGAAAAATTAATATAAAATAGGAATGCTCACATAATTGCGGGCATTCCGAGTGTATACATTATTTACACGCCTGCTGCTAGAGCTACTGATACTATGACATTTTGAATAATCATACCGACTGTTGCCCAGGTTACCTGTCTCCAACGCTTTGCTTGGATATAGCTGGCAGAATATCCTAACGCATATTCTGACGGCTGTCCGAGGATCATCCCCGCCGGTACATCTCCCGGAACAAAATATGCTACTGCAGGGCCAACGCAGTTACAGCCGAGACCGGCAAATACCCATAACCAACTGGCATCCTGTTTTCCGTCACGCTTGCCCCGTACCTGACCTAGACTGTAGGTTGCTTCTCCATAAAGAAGCAATACAAAACTCAGGATTAAAATAATACTAATAATTTTCCTTACCATTTTATTACCCCCTTTAATTATTATCCTGTTTTAAAGTTTAATTTAACATTTTTCGAGAAATATGCAAAATATTTTATCAGTTTTTTATACTGTAATATAAAAACAACAAAATACTCCTTACATTAATTGAATACGTATTTTTATGGAATTTACTCTTTAATTATACTATACTTATTAATTGAATTGAAACTGAGGAAACACATGAATATTACGGTCTGTATTAAACAAGTCCCGGGTACCGCCGAGGTAGAAATCGACGAAAAGACAGGTGTCCTGAAACGTAACCCTATTGATGCTAAAATGAATCCTTATGATCTGTATGCCATAGAAACTGCTGTTCGTTTAAAAGAAGAAAAAAACACTACAGTAAAGGTAATTACCATGGGTCCTCCTTATGCTAAAGCAATTATCAAAGAAGCTTATATGATGGGTGCTGATGAGGGCTGTCTGTTGACCGACCGGAAATTCGCCGGCGCTGATGTACTTGCAACTGCCTATGCGCTTTCTCAGGGTATTACCCGAATAGGAGATTTCGATCTGATCATTTGCGGTAAAATGACAACAGACGGAGATACTGCACAAGTGGGGCCTGAAATAGCGGAATATTTGCAGATACCCCATGTTTCCAACGTACGGCGTATTCATGAGATAAATGAAAAATCGATTATTGTAGAAATGGATATGGCGGAGTCAGTCGAGATCCAGGAGGTTCAGCTCCCCTGTCTGATCACGGTTGAAAAAGATATTTATCAACCCCGCCTCCCTTCGTTTAAATTGAAACTAAAAACGGCCAATCGGCATGTTCAGATTATTACCTTTAAAGACCTTAATGATAAAAATGTGATGCATTACGGACTTAACGGTTCACCAACTCAGGTACTGCGTATTTTCCCGCCGGAACCCAATACGACAAGTGAACATTGGGAAGGAAATGGCGAAGAACTGGGTGAAAAGCTTGCTGAAAAATTAAAAGAACTTAAATTTGTATAGGTAATAAATCGTTTATGGCTAAAATTATTGTACATCATGATGCTATTAAGAACCGTAAAGAGGTTCTAAAAGTATGTCCATTTTCTGCCCTGGAATATGAAAATGACGAACTGATCCTTAACGCTGCATGTAAAATGTGTAATATCTGTG
>JAGLUM010000118.1 GCA_023134755.1 Fidelibacterota bacterium
TTTTATGTTTTTGTAAAATCAGTAAAAATCCTGTACATTAACCGATGGCAAAACATAAAGAACAATATAAATGTACTGTCTGCGATGGTGTTACGGCAAAATGGCAGGGACAGTGCCCGCACTGCGGGGGATGGAATACCCTTGAGGAGTATATCAAGCCGGAACATACAAAGCGAATTAAACCCGGCAGTGTACCACCATTTTATTCTTTATCAGTTTCGGAACAACCGTCACGTTATGTAAGCGGTATTAAAGAGTTCGATCGTGTTGTCGGCGGGGGCTTAATGGAAGGCAGTATTGTATTGCTTGGCGGTGACCCCGGTATTGGTAAATCGACCCTTGCCCTTCAATTATGTAAACAATTTATCGATGCAGATATTAAAACCTGCTATTTCAGCGGAGAAGAATCTGTAGCTCAGCTGGCGGTCAGGGCAAAACGCCTGGGTTTTAATAATAGCAAACTGAAAATAAGCAACGAGATGGAACTGAGCTCTGTGCTAGCGGGACTTGAAAAAGAAAAACCACGTGTAGCGGTCATAGATTCAATCCAAACAAGTTTTTCATCAAATCTGGATTCTCTTCCAGGCTCTATGAACCAGATTCGGGAATGTGCCAGTGAATTGATGGCATGTGGAAAAAAAGAAAATATTACGATAATTCTTATCGGACATATTACCAAAGGCGGTATTATTGCCGGTCCGAAATTATTGGAACATACTGTAGATACCGTTTTGTATCTGGAAGGGGATAAGCAACATTATTTTCGTGTTTTACGATCTGTAAAAAACCGTTTCGGTGCTACACATGAGATTGGTATTTTTGAAATGAAGCAGACAGGACTTACGGAAATTGAAAATCCTGGTGATATCTTTTTAAGCGAACGCAAAGAAGGGGCTACCGGATCGGTTGTTACCTGCGGAATGGAAGGCACACGGCCCTTACTGGTAGAAGTTCAGGCATTGGCTGCTCGCGCAGCTTACGGAACTCCCCAGCGCCACGCCAGCGGTATTGACGCAAAGCGCTTACAATTGTTGTTGGCAGTTATTGAACGACAATTACATATCCTGGTTGTACAGTATGATATCTTTGTCAATATTGTCGGAGGATTAGCATTAAAAGAACCTGCTATGGATCTGCCCACTATCGCAGCTGTTTACAGCAGTCTGAAAAACACCGCAATTCGTAGCAATACTGTTGTTATTGGAGAAGTTGGGCTAACCGGAGAGGCACGCAACGTTGTTCGAATACAGCAACGTGTAGATGAAGCGGCTCGAATGGGGTTCAATCGCATTATTATACCGGCATCATCAAAAAAAACGGTTAAAAACAAAGATGCAGAACTGTTATTTATTAGCGATTTAGAGGAACTTGCCCGCTACCTTTTTTGATGTATCATGAATAAACCGGAATTTTATGTAAAATCGATATTTTTCGCTTCTTCTCTCGGTAAAGCATGATTTCATTCCTCAGTAGAAGAAAAACATCCAAAATAACCATTTTATCGTGATTTCATCGAAAAAATCATTTGCATATCCGCATATTATTTGTATATATTTGTTGTTTTTTTGTAGTCCCGGAAGACGTAATCAAAAAAGAAGATTTAAAACAAGAGAAAAAGGAGTTAAAGTTGGGAACTTTCTCGGCGAAACCGACAGATATTAAGCAAGACTGGTACATTGTAGATGCCGAAGATATTGTCTTGGGCCGTTTAGCAAGTCAAGTTGCACAAATTCTGCGTGGAAAACACAAACCCATTTTTACACCGCATATGGATACCGGCGATTTTATTATTGTTATTAATGCAGAAAAAGTCCGCTTGACCGGTAAAAAAGCAGAAGCTAAAACCTACTTTCGTCACACGGGATACCCGGGTGGCCAACGCACTACTTCGTACAGAGAATTATTAGAAAAGCACCCTGAACGCATAATTCAAAAAGCAGTAAAGGGTATGATCCCTCATAATCGTCTTGGACGTAAGATAATGAAAAAACTGAAAGTATATGCTGGTACAGAGCATCCGCATGAAGCACAGCAACCTAAACCCTTGGAAATTAAGTAGGAGTAGGAAATTATGGCAAGTACAAAACATGAAATCATTACAATTGGCCGCCGTAAATCCTCTGTTGCTAGAGTGATTGCTCGTCCGGGTAGTGGTAAAATTAAAGTAAATAAACGTGAGATGAATGATTATTTTGGTCGTGAAACCTATTCAATGGTTATTCGTCAACCGCTTGAACTTACAAAGATGGATGGTAAGTATGACTTTTTCGTCAATGTAAAGGGCGGCGGGTTAACCGGACAGGCCGGTGCAGTTCGTTTAGGGATTAGCCGAATGTTGATCACTTTACATCCTGACCTTCGTCCCGCCTTGAAAGAAGCAGGATTCCTGACACGGGATTCACGTAAAGTTGAACGTAAAAAATATGGTTTACGCGGTGCACGCCGTGCATTCCAGTTCTCGAAACGTTAATCAAATTATCGGAGTATTTAATATATGGAACAAGTCACCATTGAAAATCTGATCAGTGCCGGTGCTCATTTTGGCCATTTGACCAGTAAATGGAATCCTAAAATGAAAAAATATGTTTTCATGGAAAAAAATGGAATACATATTATTGATTTGGAACTGACATTAAAAGCCCTTGATAACGCATGCAAATATGTTGGTGATGTTGTCAGAAAGGGTGGAGAAATTCTCTTTGTTGGTACAAAGAAACAAGCAAAAAACGTATTGGAAGATGAAGCCATTCGCTGTGGCGCTCATTATATAACAGAACGCTGGTTGGGCGGCGCATTGACCAATTTTTCGACTATTCGCCGAAGTATTCGCCGGCTGGAACAACTCCAACGTGAAAGCGAAAACGATGATGCATGGAAAAGCTTAACAAAAAAAGAAATTCTCGGTTTAACGCGTGAGACTGAAAAGCTTGAATTATTACACCGTGGTATACAGCATATGCGTCGGCTCCCTGACGTTATTTTTGTTGTTGACACTATTGAAGAAAAAATTGCAGTTCATGAAGCCAGAAAGTTGGATATTCCTGTGATCGGTATTGTTGACACCAATGGAGATCCAACAACAGTGGATGTTCCCATTCCTGCAAATGATGATTCAATTCGTGCAATTCATCTCATCACAAAAACCTTGGCAGATACAATTTTAGAGGCAAAACGCGGAAGCAAAAAGCCGCCTAAAGAAACACCTGCTGAAGAAAAACCCAAACAAGAAAAAACTGAGAAATAACCAGGAGCCTTGAATGCAAATTACTGCATCTATTGTAAAAGAGTTACGTAATAAAACCGGGGCCGGTATGATGGATTGTAAAAAAGCCCTCGTTGAAACCAATGGAGATATAGATAAAGCTATAGACACACTTCGCGCACGCGGTATCGCAAAAGCAGAAAAAAAAGCCGGACGCAGTGCAAAAGAAGGAATTATTTATTCATATATACATCAGACCGACAATAAATTGGGTGTATTAGTAGAAATAAATTGTGAAACCGATTTCGTTGCAGCAACCGATAACTTTGTTCAATTTGCAAAAGATATCGCAATGCAGATCGCTGCTATGAATCCTTTAACGGTAAAACGTGAAGATATTCCTGCGGATATTATTGAACGTGAAAAGGCCTCGTATAAAGAACAAGTCATTAATGAAGGCAAACCGGAACATATTGCCGATCGAATTATCACTGGTAAATTGGAAAAATATTATAGAGAAAATGTTCTATTGGAACAGGATTTTTTCAAAGATACCGATAAAACAATCGAAACCTATTTGAAGGAAACGATTAGTATGTTGGGTGAAAATATCTTTATCGCGCGTTTTGCCCGGTTTAAAGTGGGTGAAACAGGTGGAGATAATGCCTCTGAAGAGTGAAGATCAACGTGCTGGTTGTGCTTGTTGAATGAATTATAATCGTATCTTACTAAAATTAAGTGGTGAAATCTTAGGCGGCGTCAAAGGACACGGTATTGATCCTAATGCCGCTTCTTACTTTGCACAAGAAGTAAAACTGATCCATGATAAGCATATTCAGATCGGCATTGTTATCGGTGGTGGAAATATTTTTCGCGGTGCTAAAAATGTAAATTTTATCAATCGGGTTACCGGTGATCATATGGGAATGCTGGCTACTGTGATCAATGCACTTGCGCTGCGCGATGCCTTCAAAAATGCCGGGATAAAAAGCTGTATTATGACCCCTCCGTCTATATCGCAGCTTACACTTCCAATTGATCGTTACCATGCTGTAGAACTTCTTCAACAGGATGTTATTGTAATATTTGCCGGTGGTACCGGCAATCCGTATTTTACTACCGATTCCGCTGCGGCACTTCGTGCCTCGGAAATAAATGCTGAGATACTTCTGAAAGGTACAAAAGTAGACGGTGTATATAGTGCTGATCCCATGAAAGACAGCACAGCCAAACGTTATAATACAGTTACTTATCGTCAGGCACTGGAAAAAAAATTGCATATTATGGACATGAGTGCTATGGCGCTATGTCAGGAAAATAATATGCCGATAATGGTTTTTGATTTTACAAAAACCGGAGAATTGAACCGTGTTATTTCCGGGGAACCTGTTGGAACCTTAATTTCAGAATAACATAAGGAGTTAGGTCATGATGAATGACGTTTATTCATATTGTGAAGAACATATGAAAAAATCAGAAGAACATCTTGAACATGAATTTAACAGTTTACGTACGGGACGGGCA
>JAGLUM010000119.1 GCA_023134755.1 Fidelibacterota bacterium
AAGCAAATCGTTACTATATTTATTTTTAAGATCCTTTATTGCTTTCGCGGCAGTTACCAGACCCATTCCATCTCTGTATATACCCACATGTTCATCCATAACTTCATGCATTTTATCCCGGATTTCTGCAACACGAAAATGCCCATTGTGTGATAATAAATGATCTATTTTATTTTCTTCTTCGAAAAAAGCATTCTTAAAAAATATATCCTTTGGTATTTTTACATACTTATGTGCTATATATTGATCAACACTTTCTGAAGCAATTTCACCAAATACCAGTGCTTCCAGCAGTGAATTCCCTCCCATTCTGTTAGCGCCATGAATACCAGCACAGGCACATTCTCCGGATGCAAAAAGTCCATGGATATTGGTTTCGGCTTTTTCATTCGTATGAATACCACCAATAGTATAATGCTGTCCGGGGGTTATCGGAATTAGGTGCCGGACGGGATCAAGGCCTGTATAGGTCTTACATAATTCCTGAACACCCGGCAGTCGAGTTTTTATTTTTTTTGTTCCCAACCTTCTCATATCTAAATGAACACAAGTCGCATTCACTCCACGGCCCGCAAGAATTTCACGGCGGATATTCCGACTGATGATGTCGCGGGGTGATAGTTCTTTATCTTTTTTTGAATCATCATAAGTTTCAAGAAAACGTTCTCCTTTTCGGTTCACCAATATAGCACCTTCACCTCTGGCTGCTTCTGTAATCAAAATATGCGAACCGGAAAGCTGTGTGGGATGAAACTGTATAAACTCCATATCTTTCAGTAAGGTACCTGCATACAAAGGAACAGCAACACCCCATCCGCTGTTTGTCAAAGGATTTGATGTCCTGCCGTAAATACGGCCAATTCCACCGGTAGCCCAAATAACTGCTTTTGCTGTAAAAATCTCCATTTTGCCGGTTGCAATCTGTATTGCGATCACGCCCACAGCTGTATTATTTATTACCAATAATTTTAAAACAAACCATTCTTCAAAAAATTGCAGTTGAGAAGGTTTGTTCTGTCGTAAACGAACACACTGCTCATACAATGTGTTCATCATAACATGTCCTGTTTTATCAGCTGAATATACGGTACGTGGTTTGGACGAGGCACCCATCATGCGTTGCGCAATTTTATTGTCTTTTGTCCGGGAAAATAAACACCCCCAACGTTCCAGTTCCTTTATCATTCCCGGACCGCGGCTGACAAGTGTTTCAACAGCAGCAGTATCAGAAAAATAATGTCCACATGCAATGGTATCCTGTAAATGCATATCAATAGAATCTCCGGAGAAAGGGTCATCTTTAGTTTTTGGGAATTTTTTATCTAAAACGGCATTCACTCCTCCGGAGGCTGTAACGCTATGTGAACGCAGAGGGTGAACTTTTGTGATAACTGCGACTCGTTGTTCTCGTTTTACCGAACCTATGGCCGCACGGAGACCTGCCATTCCGGCTCCGACAATAATAACATCAAATTCTTTCACGTTTGTACCCATAAGGAAATAACATGTATAAGATAGAATGTTGCTCCTGTTAAAAACATTACAATCACAATCGCCGTTAACAATTTCTGTATACGTCCGATATTAAACAGATCAATAATAAGAATCTTCAGTCCATTGAGAACGTGCCATAAAAGAGCCACAACAAAAACGGTTCCAATAATGCGGAAAATAAGTAAATCGAGAATCATCATCATTTTATCAAAAGAAATAGGACCAAACTGAATGGTAGTTAAAATGATAAGATAAAAAACACCAAGAATCAAAAGCGTAATTCCGGTAATGCGATGCATAATGTATGAAAACATCCCTAACTGAAAATTCATTCTGTAATGTGTTAATGTATTTGCTTTTTTCATTACTGTCCCAATAAAATTAAATTCCACTCACTCAGAAGGATAAGCAAAACGCCCGAGACAATCAGGATTACTTTATATGTTTTTTTTACTGTTTTAGAAGGATTGCGGTCTGTTATAATGGTCCATAATCCTGAAAATCCGTGATATACAGCTAAAACAAGAAAGATGGAATAAAAGATAAGCCATTCGGGGTGTGACAAAAGTGCATGCAGACCTTCATAGCGTATGGGCCATTCAAGTTTAAAGATGGAAACCCAGAAATGAATAGCGACACAAATAGCCAACTGCAATCCGTTGATGCGCTGAAATGTCCATCGTAATTTTTCCGGGCTATGTTTCCACTTAAGCATAATTTTAAATGTATTGACAAAAATGAAAAGAATCAATCATTTTCAGTTACATATAATCTGTGTCAAAATAGCAACTTTCTTGAATGCTTTATTTTAATAGTGCGGCCTCTAAACGCCGGATAAAATCATCCGGTTTTTCAAACCCGTTCAGACGCTGATCATCACGTTTTTTTCCTGTTGAATCATAAAAAATGATAGTTGGTACGCCTACAATATTAAATTGATCTCTAATAGTATCTGTTGCATCACGCGCAATTGTTACATCTACTTTTAAACGAATAAAATCCTGTAATGCTCCTTGCACTTCAGGGTCTGTAAATGTAATGTGTTCTAATTCCTTGCATGGATTACACCAATCCGCATAAAAATCTATGATAATCGGTTTTTTATCACTTATTGCTTCCAGAACTGCTTCATTAGAGAATTCTTCCCAAGGCATTTTTGGGGTATCACTAATAACAGGCTTTATCATGATAATCCCCAGAGCAAGCACGATCATTGCCAAAACGACTTTTGAACGTGAAAACCCTGGAATGGAAAGACCGGACTTGTCAATAACAGCAAAGTATACGGCAGCGGCAATCATATAAATTGGTAATAATAGGCTGCCAATGGTATCCGGCAGTAAAGGTAAAATAAAATATATGGCCATCCCAACCAGTGCGAGGCCAAAAAATATACGCACACTATTCAGCCACTCACCTGATCGCGGTAAACTGCTGATCTTTGCTGAGAATATGCCGAGGAACAAATATGGCATACCTAATCCAAGTGCTAAAATAAAGAAGGTAATAAAACCAATAAACAGATTTCCCTTCTGTGCGACAAAACTTAATAAACTGACCACAAACGGTCCTACACAGGGCGCAGCGACAATACCCATAGTTAAACCCATAATAAGAGCCCCAAGGGCACCGCTCTTGCTGCCGCCGCCAACTTGAGTTAACACATTGGGAAGTTTAAATTCATATAGCCCAAACATACTCAATGAAAGTGCCAGCATAAGCACTGAGAAAAAGATCAATGTAGCAGGATGTGCAAGTAAAGACCCCATCATACTGCCGCTGAGAGCAGCCAGAGTCCCTACAATGGAATAAGTTATTGCTAATCCAACCACATACATTACGGCCAATAATACCGGCGAGCGCCTATCTTTTTGAGAGATAAAATATCCCATAGTTATAGGGATTAAAGGGTATACACAGGGAGTAAGATTTAAGGCTAATCCCATAAAAAAGACCATAATCAAAATGATGAGGATATTCTTATTTTCAAAGGGGGTGTCCGGATCTTTTTCAGCTATAGGTCTATTTTCTAAAAGGATTTGTGGTCTTTCTTCTTTAGATATCATCGAAGATCTTTCTTGCTCAATAGGCTGTTGATTATCCGAAATTTCCCGGGGTATTTCTGTAATGTAAATAGTAACAGGGTAATATATTTTTTCGGGTGATAAACAGGTAGTATCATTGCATGCCTGATAGGTGAATATAAAGGTAATTTCATGCTCACCAATTACAGTATTTTTATTGATATCAAGAGTAATGGGAATTTGTATTTCCCCTTCATAAAGTGATAATTTTCCGCCCCATTTTGTTTTTTTTATCTCTCCTTTAGGGTATAAAATATTAGATAATTGAATTTGTATGTCTGCTTTAATATTCACTTCTGCTGCAATTGAATAATCATCAAGGATTTTAGCGCTATTAATATGCCAATCTTCTATAATGTCTACTCTCAACGTCAACTCTTGGGAAGTTCCCGGATACATTTTGCCGGGAACCGACTGTATGGATATTTGTACTATGTCATCTTCTGCCCACGCAAATAGTGCAGAAATTATAAATAAGACTGTCAGAATTTGTTTCATAAGTGTCCTTTCATTTCTGCGTGTATATTAGATAAAAAAACAATCATTCAACACATTTTTTTATTGCAAATTCGGTTTTTTCGCATTATAATTTTTGGCATTTTTAATATGCGAGAGTAGCTCAGTGGTAGAGCCCCACGTTGCCAACGTGGCTGTCGCGAGTTCAAATCTCGTCTCTCGCTCACTACCCTGTCATCCGACAGGGTTTTTATTTTACCGTCTGTTTTTATTATCACACTTTTCCTGCTTTTACCTTTATTTTAAGGTAGTATAATGTCTATTTGCCTTGACTTCATTACGAATATTTTATTAAATTTACGGGTTTAAATTAAGAGGTTTACTATGCGAAAAATTATCCCTGCTTCCCGTGTTAAAAATATCCGATATGCAATTCGTGAAGTGGTTGGTCTTGCTAATGAAGTAAAAGCAAGTGGCAAGAAAATGTGCTTCTTAAATATTGGCGATCCGAATATTTTTGATTTTAAACCTCCACAGCATATGATCGATGCGGTATATCAAGCAATGATGGCAAATAAAAACGGCTATTCTCCTTCCTCGGGAATTGAGGAAGCACGCGATTCTATCCGCAGTCAGGCAAAACGCAATGGCATTCAGGATATAAGAGATATTATTATTACCCATGGTGCCAGTGAAGGCATAGAATTGTGCTTAACCGGTTTACTTGAAGCCGGAGAAAATGTCCTCCTTCCCCAACCCGGATATCCGCTTTACTCCTCAATAATGGCAAAGCTGAATGCAGAAGTAAATCCGTATTATCTGAATGAGGAAAATGGTTGGAATCTTGATATTTCGGATATTGAAAGCAGGATCAATAAAAAAACACGAGCGATCGTTGTTATTAATCCCAACAATCCTACCGGAGCAGTTTATCCAAAAGAAACGCTATTGGAAATTATTGAACTGGCCCGAAAGTATAATTTGCTTCTCTTTAGTGACGAAATTTATGATAAACTGCTTTTCGACAACGGAACATATACTTCTATGGGTAGCTTATGCAATGATGTTCCCATTGTTACCTTTAATGGTTTGTCTAAATCTTATGTTGTACCCGGATTTCGAATCGGCTGGGCAATTTTTAGCGGTCCAATTGAAATTATGAGTGATTATATTGACGGCGTAAATAAAATGGCAAGAGCCCGATTAAGCGCAAACCATCCGGTACAATTTGCAATCAAGACTGCGCTTGACGGTCCGCAAGACCATATCAAAACAATGCTTGAAACGCTGACGATCCGTCGTGATCTAACGGTAAATATGTTAAACGAAATAGAAGAATTTGACTGTAAAGTTCCTAAGGGTGCATTTTATGCTTTTCCCACACTTCGGATACCCGATAAAGATGAAGATTTTGTAAAAGATTTAATCCGTGAAACCGGTGTTGTCACTGTACACGGCAGCGGGTTTGGACAAAAACCCGGCACAAAGCATCTGCGGATCGTTTTTCTACCCAACGAGACGGTATTGGAACAGGCATACGATAATATCCGTGCTTTTGTAAAAAAACGTTATCATTAATGATATAAGTTTACAGATAGTTTTTATCTTACAAACTTTGTTGTAAATACCAAGCGGGTGTAGTTCAATGGCAGAACATTAGCTTCCCAAGCTAAATACGGGGGTTCGATTCCCCTCACCCGCTCAAACACCATAACTCTGTAATATTATTGTTTTTTGTCCTTTTTAGATATTCGATATTTCATGTATTTTCTCTGCATAATACATCTAAATATAAATAATATTTTACTCACACTTTTACTATAAAGCTCCTATATTCCGCGGATATCTTGAAAGGATTTTCGTGCGAAAAGAAACAATACGAAATATTGCTATTATTGCCCATGTTGACCATGGGAAAACAACTCTTATTGATGGAATGCTTCATCAAAGCGGAACTTTCCGGGCAAATCAGGAAATGGGAGCACGTGTTATGGATTCAATGGATCTTGAACGTGAACGCGGAATCACGATTACCGCAAAAAACACCGCTATCCAGTATCATGATGTTAAGATTAATATTATCGATACACCTGGACATGCTGATTTCGGCGGAGAAGTTGAACGCAGTCTAAACATGGTAGACGGTGTTTTACTACTGGTAGATGCATCTGAAGGCCCCCTTCCTCAAACCCGGTTTGTATTGAAAAAAACGTTGGAACAATCACTTCCCGTTATATTGGTTATTAATAAAATTGATCGAAAAGATCGCCGTATTGACGTAGTGATCAATGCAGTATATGATCTATTTATCGATCTTGGCG
Organism: Fidelibacterota bacterium; assembly: GCA_023134755.1. GTDB lineage: Bacteria > Fidelibacterota > Fidelibacteria > Fidelibacterales > Fidelibacteraceae > M50B103. Next base: position 6,356 of record JAGLUM010000119.1, read on the forward strand.
CAAATGACAGCCAGTTAGATTTTCCCATATTATTTACAAATGCAAAAGCCGGTATTTCTCATCGGGAACTTGGTGATGGATCAATGGATCTGACTTTTTTATTTGAAACAATTATTTCTGCAATTCCCGGACCGGATGCAGATGACAATATGCCTGTTTCATTTTTAATGACAAACATCAGTTATGATAACTATGTTGGACAAATTGCCATTGGCCGTCTGTTGAATGGTGTTCTGGAAATGAACAAATTGTATGCACATTGTAAAGAAGATACTATTAATGCAAATATAAAATTTTCAGCAATTTATAGCTTTCAGGGACTCAGGCGCATTCCGGTTGACAAAGTTTATGCCGGAGATATCATTGCATTTGCGGGTATTGACGGAATACACATTGGTGATTCAATCTCCGAAAATGATCATCCGGTACCACTTCCGCGGATTAAAGTTGACGAACCCACAGTATCGATGGTTTTTTATGTCAATAACGGACCTTTTGCCGGAATAGAAGGAAAATTTTTAACGTCCCGAAATATTAAAGAACGTCTTGAACGGGAAGTATTAGGCAATGTAGCCATTCAGGTGATCCCCACACATCGTGCAGATGCTTTTGAGGTACGCGGACGCGGAGAATTGCAGATGGCAGTACTGATTGAAACGATGCGCCGTGAAGGATTTGAGCTTATGGTTTCAAAACCGCATGTCATTATCCGTGAAATTGATGGTAAACGTCATGAACCGGTCGAGAATGTATATGTTGATATTCCTGAAGAATTTGTTGGAATAGTCACTGAAAAATTATCTAAACGTAAGGGCTGTATGCAAAGTATGATCAATAATGGTGTCGGGCGCACACATCTTGAATTTAGGATCCCGTCCCGGGGACTGATTGGATACAGGAGTCAGTTCCTGACCGATACCAAGGGCATGGGTATTTTAAATAGTGTTTTTTCCAGATATGAACCTTGGTTTGGTGCTATCCCACAGCGGAATTCCGGAGCTATTATTGCGGACCGTCCGGGAAAAGTTACTACCTATGCAAGCCTGGCAATGGAAGACCGCGGTGAATTAATTGTATCCGTGGGCGAAAAAGTTTACAATGGAATGATTGTCGGCGAACGCAATCGTGTAGACGATCTGATGGTTAATATCATTCGAGAAAAAAAACTTACCAATATGCGTGCATCATCTTCCGATACAACGGTTATTCTGCATGCACCGCGTATTTTAACACTTGATCAGGCTATTGAATTCATCGCTGCGGATGAAGTAGTTGAAATTACTCCTTTATCTATCCGATTACGGAAATTTGAATTGGATCCACATGTGCGAAAGCAAAAAAAAATACAGAATCAGGAATAAATATTGATAATTTGTATTTCCTAAACTTTAACATTAGCTATAATATCTAAACATATTATTTATTAAATATTAACTTTTTTCCTATTAATATTTGTATTATCTTTTAAAGAATTTGAGAGAGGATATTTAATATGAATCGTGTGTGTTCCTGGTGTCATAAAAGCTTAGGCAGCATTGATTCTGATGTTCACTCAGAAGGAGTTGTTACACATGGTATTTGTCAAGATTGTCTTGACGATATTTTTTCTAAATCTTCCTTAGACTTTACTCTGTTTTTAAATTCAATTTCCGCGCCGGTTGCCATTGTCGACAAGAATGGTGTTTTCCAGTCTGCAAATGATTTGGCACAATCCTTATTAAATAAAGATAGATCAGAAATTATCCATAAAATGAGCGGTGAGGCATTTTCCTGCAAAAATGCATCCCTTCCGGGAGGATGTGGAAAAACTATTCATTGTGCTGAATGTGAACTGCGGAATACCATCATAGAAACATACGAGCACAATAAAGATCAAGTTGATATTCCCGTAACTTTAATTCAGGAAAAAGAATCCCAGCGGGAAATGTTTCATTTTTTAGTATCAACACAAAAAATAAATGACCTTGTTTTAATGAAAATTGATGAGTTGTATTTATAGTTTTATAATAATCATTATATTTTTGGCTTCATCAATGGATAGAAGGTCAGCATTCTAATATAATTTTCAGTATGTTATTCATAGGTATAATAGAAATCCATATTTACATATTCCCACTTACCGTCAATTTTTTGTCTCAATGTAGAAAATCCATGCATTTCCAGTACTCTACCGCTTTGAATATCTACTACGTAATAGGTTTTGCCCACAAACCAGTTTATCACTGTACTACGAGGTCTCATCTCTAACACCATCGTTCCCGGTTGTTCGTATTGAGAGCCTTTAATACGTTGAACTTTCAATTTAACCATTTTTAAGAATTCCGAAGCCAGCGCATACACATTAATAGCTTCGCCATTTAGAATTTCATCAAAATGTTCATTAAGCATATTTTGTTGTGAGGGACCAAAAACCAAGGGGGTTTTCACTCTTCGGGTAACAGATTTTTTCATGTCATCATGACGAAATGAAATATCCACCTTACTGTCTCTGAACTCCATTTTTGCATATTCATTGACCCCGTAGGATTCGAGCGTGTTAGAAAAAGGCTGTCCTTTAAGAAGCACTACCTCCTCTTTGACATGCAGGGATCCATTTGGTGTATAATAGAAATGGGTTAAGATCGTTTTGTCAGCAATATGCTTTACTTCGTTCTTATGCGTAAATGCTAGTTTTGTTTTATTACTTCCTTCTACATAAATATCAGCATAAAAAATATCGTTTGCATATATGAGCGCAGTTGATAAAATAATTGTTAGTAAGTATATTTTGTAAAAACGTTTTAAAATATTCATTTTTCCTCAGCTATTATTAACTTTTAATATTTTGTGTCATTGAAACCATTACTTCTAACACAAATTTCGGAATTATATCTACTACATGAAACCAAAAAAATCTATTTCCTAAGCACAGTTTCAACAACTGCATCATTAACGGCTTTTCGGACAGGTGTAACAGATTTTTTATCCATGGGGAATACCCGATTTGTTAGAAAAATGATGAATATATCTTTTTCACGGTCTATCCATACACATGTACCGGTATATCCTGTATGTCCAATCGCAGTTTCCGACATACTGATGCCGGCAGAACTTTTGTAGTTATTAACACCCCAGCCATAGGTCCGGGTTCCGGATTGCAGGGTAGTAAACGGAATGAGGGTTTCCTCTCTTATATAAGGTTTGTTGTTATAGATACCATCGTTTAATATTAATTGACAAAAAGCAGCCAGTTCCGGAGCGGTTGAAAATAAACCCGCATTACCGGAATACCCTTCCAGTGAGAGTGCAAGTGGATCGTGCACTTTACCCTGTAAAATAACATGTGTTCCGCTGCTATCCCCGATGGTCGGCAAGCACTCCGTTTGCAGATTTTCCGGAGGAGAAAACATTGTTCGATCAAGTCCCATCGGATCAGTATATATTTCTCTATAAAATTTCCACATCATTTTTCCGGTAACAGATTCAACCACGCGCATTAGGGTAATAAAATTTAAACAGCTGTATTTATAAGTTTCCGGGGATTGCGTCATTTCAATATTCATAATTTTATTAAGCGTTTCCCGGCGTGATTTTCCTGCTTTTGTATAGGCTGGAAGTCCACTATTATGCATTAATAAATGTTTGACTTTAATTACCTTTTTTCCCTGATTATTGAATTCCGGTAAATAATCAATAACAGGTGCTTCCGGATCTACCAGACCGGAATCAATGCATTTCATCATACACATAGATGTAGCAAATACCTTTGTTAATGAGGCCATATCAAAAATAGAGTTAGTAGTTACTGTTTGCGCATCATCAGCATAAGTAAAATGACCATATGCTTTTTCGTATATAATATCATCTGCTGTTCCAACTAACAAAACAGCACCAGGAAAAATATGCTCTGATATTGCTGACGTTATTATCTGATCTACTGTATCAAAATTTTTGATAGAACAGCTGTTTATTATCACGATACTTATAACAAATAAAAACATTTTTTTCATTGTTATTCTTAATTCCATAAATTCACATCGTTAATTAGTTAAAAATATGCTTTAAGGTCAGACCATGTGGCATCGGTAGATACGGGAATATCCTGCCAATAATAGATCACCCAGTAATTTTGGTTGTTTCTGACCAATTTGATATAGCTTCGTCCCCTAAATACTCTGTCAATTCCCTGGCGTGTGTGATTTGCTATAAGGTTGTAGTTAATTTGATAACTGACCGAATCTCCATCATCACTGTCCGGAATATCATCGTTGGTAATACTGAGTAATAACAAAGAATCTGAGGGACAAGCAGCAATTAGTCCTTGAAAATATGATTCTTCATTTTGCACATTCCATTGTGGTGGAAAAGATACAGCCTTTACAAGTGCTGGATCAAAACGATAGATTTTCCCTGAAGTGGAAGAATCGGAAAAACAACGACCGTAAATATCATATTCTCGATAATAAAAAGCATTTTCCAGATTTGTAAAAACAAGACCCGGATTGGTGGGTGGAATAAAGTGATCTTCTGAAGGACGGCGCGGAGCTTCTGCATCACGCATTAATCCCTCACAAGACACAATCAACAAAATAAGTAATCCAGCAATGAGTATGTGTTTTAATCTATTCATGAAATGTATACTCTTATAATTGTAAACTATTTCCCCTTAGAAGTGAATACCAACGGAAAGCATCATAGGATATCCTAGTCCATTCTGATGGAAATACTGACCATATTCAATCCGGAACTGTTTCCATTTTATATCAGCACCAACATGGTGTACTTGCTTAAGGTTATCGAAACTATAACTTATATCAAATACAGGATGAAAATAGCGAATTCCCCAGCGAAAGTAGGGGTCAATATCTCGTGTTACGCCAGCTTTAAATGATAAAATGAAAAAATTAAATATCACATCACTACCCGCGTAATAGCGACCGGGAATATTTGTAGGAACATTATTAAGTGGGGTCATTGCTCCCAGATTCTCGACACCTAGTAATGCCCGATACCGCACATTAAAGGTCCATGCAACTTCAGCATCCAGTGATGCGCCCCAGGATGTTGCATAAAAAAGGCGTTCTGTCAGTAGATTGGCTACTCCTTTTATACTCCAATGGTCATCCAAATCCCATGTTTTCCCCACATATAATGTTGAATTATAATACGATGTGCTACCAACAGGGTCAATGGTTGGCACATCACCGCGAATATCAATATTTCCTGAAATCAAACCCTTAAATCCAAAGGAAAAAGTATTGTAATTCACGGAAATTGCAGAATAATCTGTATCGTAATACCAATTTGCGTAGGAGAAGGTAATTCCATTTTTTGGTTTTACCGGTGTTGAGGGGAAATACCCTTCCTGAGCCAACAAAGGCAGTGTCAATACCGGGAGTCCTTCCCCGGCCAAAATAAAACTAACCAAACTTAATGTAAAAATGATTTTTTTTATCATGAAATCTCCTAGAAATAAAACAACCAAGTAAATATATGGCTGCTGC
>JAGLUM010000012.1 GCA_023134755.1 Fidelibacterota bacterium
GGAGGGGGTTAGGGGGTGGTTCTTATCAATGAATGAACATGGTTTAAAAAAATATCATAATTGAAATTCGCACAAGAAAAGCATTGCCTTTCCCGCACAAAATTGAGACCCTGAATCAAGTTCAGGGTGACCCGAGGAGTGGGTGTTCAGGATGACGCGAGGGGTGGTTTTGCGTTCCGGCCTGACAAGCATAGTCCGTCAACTGACGGACGAAGACTGATGCCTGTTCCCTACGATTGTCTTATTTTTCATAAAAATACTAAAAGATGCCCCGAATGTTCCATTAGACTTTCAAGTATTAAATAATATGGTAAATTATGATGTTAAACATCATACATGGCGGGACTGAGTAAGTCTATCCGAATAGTATAACCATTGAGTTAAAGCCCCGATTAAGACCCAGCCCCGCACATTAGGAAAGACTAATTGGTAATCTCGTCCACAAGAGACTGGTAATGGTAAAAGTCCGCCTAATAATCATGTATGAATCAAAGAACACCATAATATAGTGAAAGTGAGGAAAAATGCTAAAACGAAAATATGTTTTAGGTTGTGATGTCGCCAGTCAGACCTTTGTATGCAGTTTGCTCAAAGATCCGAAGAACATTGTTCTTCAGCCGAAGGAATTTGCCAATAATCTATCCGGATTTGAGTTATGTTTAAGGTGGCTACAACAAGCAAAAATATCATTAAAGGATGTTTTAATTTGTATGGAGCATACGGGTGTTTACAGTGAATCACTGTGTTATTTCTTTTATGAACAAAAGGTATGTGTAGTCATTGAATCCGGAGCAAAGATCAAGAGATCATTTAAATTAACAAGGCATAAAACAGATGAAATTGACAGTATTTCTATCGCCGAATATGCTATCCGTTATGCCGATCACCTTCAGGCCTGGGAACCACGAAAAAGTGCTGTTGAAAAGATGAAAAGCTTGGTAAGCAGCCGGGAGCTGTTTATTAAACAACGCACAGCCATGAAGAATGCCCTGGGAGCTTATAAAAGGAAGGTCATCAAAGATGAATTATTACAAGAACATTACGAAAAGCATATCATACTATTGAATGATACAATTGATCAGCTTGAAGTAGAAATGGCCTCCCTTATTACTGAAAATGCATATTGGATTAAAAAAACAAATGATATTAAAAGTATTTGTGGAGCGAAAGAAATGATGGCATATAATGTTTTTATTTTAAGCAATGCATTTAGTTTAGAAATGAATCATAAAAAGCTGGCTGCATATTTACGTATATGTCCTTATCAATATCAAAGCGGGACCTCAATAAAAAAGAAAGCTAAATCACCTAAATACGGACCTAAAATAATGAGAAAACTTTTATACCTTGCTTCAAGATCAATCAGTACCCACAATGAAACATTTAGAGCTTATTACTTAAGAAAAGTAGCTGAGGGAAAACCGGGCAAATTAATAAGAAACAATATTGCAAATAAACTGCTGAAATTGATATGCGCTATCGTTAACTCCGATAAACCCTTTATACCCAATTATCAATCTGTGAACTCCGCTTTATTAAAATAATGCTTGCTTTAGTCTTGGTAATCGGGACTACGCCGGGCAGGCAGAGAACAATTGACACACCTACGCCAAGGCTTCGGTGCGCAGACAATTAAATATTTTCCGAGTGATTAATAATAATTCAATGCTTTAATGTATTCTTTGAACGCAGTGAAGATATTAAGATGCCGCCTCTAGCTCCTGCGCGTTCCCCCCTTCGTTCGTTGAACTTCGGCGGACAAGTAAAAAAATCCGATGAGGAAGCGTTAAAAAATGCAAGGGTTGAGCAAAGCGAGACCTTTCTTGTATTTTAGCGGACAAAGAGGATTTTTAGCAGCAGGAGGTACAGCGGCAGTCTTTCTTTTGCTTCTTTTCTTTG
>JAGLUM010000120.1 GCA_023134755.1 Fidelibacterota bacterium
ATACAAAAAATATCTCCTAAAATTTATGATCTCTATAACAGTGTTGGTTATGCCTGGTGGCACCCGAACGGACGTTTTATTGTGTTTTCCACTAACTCGGTAAACGGACGGGATGTAAATCAGCAAAGTATGCACCTTATTAATGGTGCAGACAGTAAATCTGATCTGCTTGTGTATGATATTGACAATAATGCTTTTTATACGGACAGTTTAGTGTTTAACAGCAAATACTGGGAATCATATCCAACCTGGGCTCCGGACGGGAAAACCATTTATTATTGCCGTGCACGCGCCATTGATGCAAAAAATCATGACGACCTGACTCACATTCAATATAATTTAATGAAAGTGGAATTCGATATTGAGACACATACATGGTCCACGCCGGAAACTGTCATTGATGCAGTCTCTATGAACCGTTCCATTGCCTTTCCTCGAATATCTCCTGACGGACGTTTTCTGATGTACACACTCTATGATTACGGTGTATTCTCAATTTTTCGAAGAATTTCTGATCTGGCAACGTATGATATCTCTAAACAGGAAACGCAAATGCTGGATATGATAAACACCCCGGAAACCGACAGTTATCACAGTTGGTCATCGAACGGGAAATGGGTCGTGTTTACCAGTAAATATCCTGATGGCGAATGCGGGCGCCCGCATATTGCTTATATGGATGCACAGAGTGGACAAGCTTCAAAAGCATTTATTCTACCCCAGAAGGATCCTGCTTTCTATAACCGCTTTATTCTATCATATAATTTACCGGAATTGTATCATACACCCAATACTTTCTCCCCCTATTCTCTCATAAAAGCGACGCAACAACCCGGCATTCCCGCAACGGTAAAAGAAGGTCCGGGAACGGACAGCTATCACAAGAAAAAAACAGAGAAAACCTCACTTTGGCGGGCAGGTTAGGCATTTAAAATAAAAATAGAAATCTTATGAAAAAATTTATTTTCGCTACGGTGTGTATCATGTTTTTTGTTTCATTGTCTGCAAGTGAAACTGGTTTTAAGGGTATTCATCAGATTGAATGGGAGGCTCATTTGCTTGATGCGGACCAGCAGATTTTCCAAAAAGTGACGGATATTGATATTCTGCCGCTACAGGTACGAAGCGGTGAAGAGCCCGGATTGACCCATGCTGTATTTGGGTATCTTCCCGACTGGAAACGCAATTCCGCTCCGCCATATTTTGATTATAGTGTTTTATCTCATATTGCTCTGTTTGATTTTACGGTTTCTACCGCCGGAACCATTAGCGGATATCCCGCAGGATGGCCGGGTGACTGGGTAAATACGATGAATACCGC
>JAGLUM010000121.1 GCA_023134755.1 Fidelibacterota bacterium
TCGGTAGTTTCCAGTTCCTTTTGTGCCTTTTCCATTTGTTTTTGCATCTCTTGGGCCTGTTGCATCAGCGCCTGCATATTTCCTTTTGGTAACATTATATCTCCTATAGCATCTTGTTGTATTTCATGCTTAAGATATTTAATCAAAACGACAAAAAAAATTAAATTATACATTAAATGGAAATTAGAAATTAGGAGTTAGGAGGGGATGAAGATGAAAAGTTGGACGTTTAGAAATTCTTGTCCGGCGAAACGCAGTGAAGACGGAATGGTCGAAGAATAAATTGTTATTCTCGACCAGCCACGGTTCACAACTCACGATTCCTTGTTTCTTTGCCTTATCCGGTAAATCCTGTTATCCTGTCAAAAAAATCTATCACAAAATCTTGAGTCAAATTTTGGAAAACAAGCATTGCGATTTCAAGTAATTTTGCGTAAAATTTTATCTGATTTTCATAAGGTATTTAAGGAGTTTCTATGCAACAGTATCTTGATATGGTTAACTATGTTTTAGAAAACGGTATCAAAAAAACAAATCGTACCGGCGTCTCCACCCTTTCGACCTTTGCCTATTTTTATAAAGTTGATCTCAGCGAAGGATTTCCCTTATTAACAACTAAAAAAATGTACTACAAATCCATGCTGCATGAATTACTCTGGTATTTGAGCGGAGATGAGCATATTCGCGATTTGCGCGGGAAAACGAAGATATGGAATGCATGGGCAGATGAAGAAGGTCGCCTGGAAACAGCTTACGGACGCTTTTGGCGGCGCTTTCCGGTACCTGAAACGGGACACCTGCCCGGCGAAAACTGGCAAGCAAAATGGATCCGCATCGATCCGCTGACAGGCACGCCGGTATTTGATCAAATTCAATATATTATTGATACGCTCAAGGAGATCAAGATCAATCCTGAAACTCCAAATCTCCGGCGTATGGTGGTTTCGGCATGGCATCCGGGAAATGCTGCGGAAAGCAAGTTGCCCCCTTGTCATTATTCATTTTGTTTTAATGTATCCGGTGAAAAGTTAAACTGCCACCTTACACAACGTTCCGGTGATATTGCGCTGGGCATTCCCTTTAATCTTGCCTGTTATTCACTCCTCACTATGATACTGGCACAGGAAACCGGATACGAACCCGGAGAATTTGCCCATACTATTATTGATGCGCATATCTATGAAAATCATATTGAAGGACTACGCGAACAACTGAAGCGCAAACCGGGTCCCCTGCCGAAAATGAAGATAGCGAAAAAACCTGTTTTCGAGCTGACAATCGAAGATTTTGAAATGATCAATTACCACCCGCAAGCAAAGATCAGTTTTGACGTTGCGGTCTAAAGAAGGTAACGAGTAACAAGTGACTGGTAAAGAAAAACAAGAAGTTGAAAGTGAAAGCAAGCACATTTGAGTGCAAGATTAGCGCCAATGTAGGGGCGCTCCGGAGGAGACCCCTTGGGTCAAGATCTTGCGCCCATGGAGAGCAAATATTTCACAGCAGGTATTGAATAATACTAAGAGATCGCGAATCAAATACTGAATAAAAAAATTAAGGAAAAACATGAATAAACAGCCTGTAATTATTATTGTCGCAATGACAAATAAGCGGATTATCGGAAAGGGCAATGAGCTGCCCTGGCATATTCCCGAGGATTTAAAGAATTTTAAACGTCTGACCACCGGGAATACGGTGATCATGGGAGAAAATACTTACCTTTCTATTGGTAAATCACTGCCCAAACGGAACAACATTGTCATCAGTCCCCGCATGAAATCCGATGAAAATATTACGGTCTGCCGGACACTGGAAGAGGCATTGGAAACCGCCCAG
>JAGLUM010000122.1 GCA_023134755.1 Fidelibacterota bacterium
ACAACGGAAAAAGGTGCACCAAGTCGTTTGGCTTCTGCCATTAATTCGGCCTTATCCATTGTTTGCAAGCGGCGAATTCCCCGATTAACCTCACGCATATGGCGAACAGCTTCAACAATATCTCCGGTGCCCGGCTCGCCTTTTGTGCGCATCATGGCAGCTCCCTCACCAATGCGGCGAAGAGCTTCACCTAGGTTTCTGCATCCACAGACAAAGGGAACATGAAAGTCTTTTTTCCAAATGTGGTTTTCTTCGTCAGCGGGCGTTAAAACCTCTGATTCATCAATAAAATCAACGCCAAGTTCCTGTAAAATTTGTGCTTCAACAAAGTGGCCAATACGGCATTTTGCCAAAACGGGAATAGATACCGCTTCCTTGATTTTAAGGATCATTTCAGGATTGCTCATGCGGGCAATACCCCCTTGTATTCGGATGTCTGCCGGGATGCGTTCAAGCGCCATAACGGATGACGCACCGGCATCTTCCGCGATTTTTGCCTGATCAACATTAGTAACGTCCATAATGACGCCGCCTTTAAGCATCTCGGCCAAACCGACTTTTGCCTCAAATGTGCCTTTTTTCATTTTTGTTTATCTCCGCTTAATGTTTTTATATATAAAATGATACTATCAATCACGTTTCTTGGTGTACTTGCGCCGGCGGTAATACCCACCGAAGCACAACTCCGGAACCAGTCGGTATGTATTTCTTCTTTATTCGCAACCATATAGCTATTTTTATTAAGTGATTTAGCAACGATAAATAAACGTTTTGAATTTGCAGAAGCCGAATCACCTATCACAAGAACACAATCATTTTTTTCCGCCAGATCACGAATCTCTTCCTGGTTCCTCCTTGTGGGTTCACATATCGTATTAATGATACGGCAATCCCGTGTTTTTGTCAATATATTCGGCACTATTTCCTGCACATTTTCAATACGCTGAGTGCTTTGAATAACAACGCCTGTCCGTCGTTTTAAACGGCATTCATCCAGGTCACTTCGTTGAGCAACCACACAATAATCATGAAGCCGGGAAACAATACCCTTAACCTCATCATGCTGTTTGTCGCCAATCACAATAATTTGTCGGCCCTCGCTTTCGAGTTCCTGCGCATGCCGGTGGATCTCTGTGACCAGCGGGCAGGTACCGTCAATAATATGCAGACCCATTTTACGTGCAGCATAGATAAGCGCGGTATCTGTACCGTGTGCTCGCAGCAGCAATGGCATGTCCCCGACCTCTTCCAGACTGTTAACGTGCACTAAACCTTTTTGCTTCAACTCGTCCATTACCGTTTCATTGTGCACCAAATCGCCAAGAATAGCCACCTGATCGTGTGCATTCAGTGCGGTATACGCCAATTCAATAGCGTTTTTTACACCAGAACAAAATCCGCAATGTTCAGCAACCTGTATATTCATTTGCATGTCTCTTTTACATGTTTAGTCATCGCGTCGATCACTTCCGGGTACAGCTCCTTCAGCGGGCGTTCACTCACAATACCACTGGCATGCTTATGCCCGCCCCCACCGAACTGTTTCGCAATTTCATTTGTGGAAACAGCACCCTTAGAACGAAAATTTATACGCGTTGAACCGTCTAATCGTTCCTTAAACATAATACTGACTTCTACGCCTGATATCATGCGTAAAAAATCGGTAATACCTTCCGTGTCTGTATCACCTGCACCATTATCCTGCAGCATTTGTCGGGTGATAACAAACCATACAATACGATTATCGTCAGAAAAATGGATATTCTGCAAAATGGTAGAAAATAAACGTAAACCCGAGAATGACATATTGCCATATAATTGGCAGTAAATTGCGTATGCATCTATATCATATTTCATTAGATTAGCAGCAACCCGGTGCGAATTGGATGTGGTATTTCCAAATCGGAAATTACCCGTGTCACCCGCAATAGCCGTATAAAGTGCTGTTGCGATCGTTCGATCCATGCTGTCGGGACAGCAGGCCTGAATAAATTCATAAATTAATTTACCGACCGAGCAATCTTTTGTATTAACAATTTCCTGTAAATAAATAGGGTTGTTTTCTTTGGGATGATGATCAATCGCTATAATAGGGATCTTAGCAGCCAGCGCATCAATACCAAGCTGCCCGATACGCCGGAAAGCTCCCGCATCAAGTACAATCATCATATCGCTGTGAGATAATATTGTTTGATGTTGTGAGGGAACATAGCGACGAGTCAAACCTTCGGGATCTATAAATTTTAGGCTATCAGGAGTGGGAGATATGTTAAGAATTTGAACCTCTTTCCCTCTTTTTTTCAGTAAATAATATAAAGCCAATTCCGAGCCGATACCATCTGCATCAGGATTTTGGTGGGTTGTCAGGACGAAAGAGGAGGCATAGTTGATCCGTTGTTCCAATTCTTTCCATTGCTGTAACAGTGCACCGCTTGTAGACATAATCATAAATCTCCAAAAATAACTATTATTTTACAACGATGCAGGGAGAATACAAAATGAAATTCCTGATAATTCTATTTGTGGATGAGCCAATTAAAAAACATGATAATAAAATATGGTAAATAAAAAAGCGGGAAAATTATTTTCCCGCTCTTATAGAGTTATTTTCTAAAGATGAAAAATCGTTCGATTTTAACCAATAAGTTCTTTCAGATCTTCATCCACACTTTTGATACCTGCAAGACCAAAATTTTCAACTAATACGTTAGTCACAGCGGGAGAAAGAAACGCTGGGAGTGTAGGGCCAAGATGGATATTTTTAATACCCAGCGATAGAAGTGCAAGCAATACAATAACTGCCTTTTGTTCGTACCATGCAATATTGTAGGCAATAGGCAAATCATTAATGTCGTTAAGTTCAAAGACCTCTTTTAAATTCAAGGCAATGACTGCCAAAGAATAAGAATCATTGCACTGACCCGCATCCAGTATGCGCGGAATGCCGTCAATGTCGCCTAATTTCAGTTTATTGTAGCGATATTTTGCGCATCCTGCCGTTAAAATGATAACATCTTTCGGCAATTTTTCAGCAAATTCCTCATAGTATTTCCGGTTTTTCGTGCGGCCGTCGCACCCCGCCATTACCACAAATTTTCGGATGGCACCGGATTTTACTGCCGCAACGATCTTGTCAGACAGAGCCATAACCTGATTATGAGCAAATCCACCGATGATCTCACCGTGTTCTATTTCGGTCGGTGCCGGGCAACGTTTGGCATGTTCAATAATAACAGAAAAATCTTTTGGTTTGCCATTTACCCGATCCGGGATATGCGTGCATCTTTCAAACCCCGAAGAACCGGTAGTATAAATACGGTCTTTATATGATTCTCTTGGAGGAACAATACAGTTTGTGGTAAAAAGGACAGGGCCATTGAATTGTTCAATTTCTTGTTTTTGCTGCCACCAGGCATTTCCATAGTTTCCGAAAAAATGTTCATATTTTTTGAAAGCAGGATAGTAATTTGCCGGTAGCATTTCACCGTGAGTATATACATCAACACCCGTGCCGTCAGTTTGTTTAAGCAATTCTTCCATATCTTTTAGATCGTGTCCGCTAATAAGAATTGCCGGGTTGTTACGCACGCCGATATTAACATGGGTGATTTCAGGATTGCCATAAGTTTCCGTATTGGATTTATCAAGCAAGGCCATAACATCTACGCCATATTTCCCGCATTCGAGGACCATCGCAACAAGTTCATCTACCCCCAGATCCGGATTAGTTGTGGCAGTCAGACCGCGGTGCATAAAGCTAAATACCTCATCATTTTTATAGCCTAGATTATGTGCGTGTTCAGCATAAGCTGCCATGCCCTTGAGTCCATAAATTATTAATTCCTTCAGAGAGCGGATATCTTCATTTTTAATAGTTAAAACACCAACGGATTCGCTTTTTGCAATAATTTCATCATCGTTATCAGCGCGCCAGATTGTGTTCTCCGGCAAATGTTCCGGAATATCAACCCCGTTTTCCCGCAGTTCTTTTTGCACAAAATCCCGTACCGCAAATCCTTCTTTGATCTTTTCCAGAATTCTCGATTTATCAAAATTGGCGTTGGTAATGGTTGTAAACAAGGATTCAAATACAAATTTATCAGCTTTTTCAATTATTATATTCTTTTTCCGCCCAAGATCAGCATATATAGAGACACCTTTTGCGATAAAGATCAGCATATCCTGAAGATTTGCGACTTCCCCGGTTTTACCGCAAACTCCGGCAATAGTACAACCGGTTCCTCTTGAGGTTTCCTGGCATTGAAAACAAAACATACTCATGGCAAACTCCTTTTTTTATTTCGGTCTCTTACATTATTAGAACCCAGACCGATATTATGTTCCTTTAAAAATATCCACGACAATCTAAAAAAATGTAATATATTATTCGGTAATATATATTACCATTTTATTACTTTTTTGGAGACAAAATGTATATCTATGAAAAATTATCTTACAATGACCTGTTTCGGGGTCTTGAGATCGCGGAAATCCAGCAGTTGCTGGAAGAAATCAGCTATCATAGGAAGACATATAAAAAAAATGATATTATTGCACATGAAGGTGATTCAATTACTGGACAGCACATTTTACTCCAGGGAAGCGTCCGGGGCGAAATGGTTAGTTATTCCGGGAAAACCATAAAAATTGAAGATGTTGAAGGAAATCATCTTCTAGCACCTGCTTTTTTATTTGGTCACGATAATTACTATCCGGTGGACATTGTTGTAAATAGAGAATCCGAGTGTATATTTTTCATAAAAAGTTCTTTTGTCCGCATACTGCAAATGAATGAAACGGTGCTGAAAAATTATTTGGACATGGTTTCCGGGCGCGCACAATTTTTGGCTAATAAAATTAAATTTTTATCGTTTCAGACGATAAAAGGAAAGATTGCACACTATCTGTTAAACCGGGCAAAAATTAAGAAAAGCAACAAGATCGATCTACCATATTCTCACGCAAAACTGGCGGATTTATTTGGAGTAACACGACCGGCACTAACACGGGAACTGCGCGAACTGGATCAGGAAAAGATTATCTGTGCTCGTGGAAAACGCATTTGTATTCTGGACAAGAAGCGCTTAATGTATTTTGTGCAGTAAATAGGGACTTAAAATAAAAACCCCCGGACTATTACACCGGGAGTTATGGTTGCTTTGTGTTGGACTCGATCCTGGTGCGGAGTTATTTCAGCAACACCATTTTTATAAATCCTTGCTTAAGAAGATATTTGCGGATCACGACTGTCTTCTTTTGTGTCGCGTTTATATACTACAGTACGATACGGAAAAGGAATTTCTATTCCTTCACGGTCAAAACGTTCTTTTACTGATTTTAAAGCATCGCATTTTAATACAAAGGCGTTGTCGGTACCTTTCGTCCAGACATATGCTTTCAGATCAACAGAAAAATCCGAGAGTGCGATCACCCGAACAACCACCGGAGAAACACCACTTTTTTTATCTTTTTGTGTGCGGTTATCGATGAAAAAAGGATGTTTTTTCAATTCATCCTGAATAATTTCAATCGCTTTGTCAATATTGGAATCGTAGCTGATACTAAATCCAATATGCTTGCGGATCTTTACATCTGAAATATTGCTGTTTACGATAACTTCTTCGCTGATCACGCTGTTGGGAATAATAATGCGGCGGTTTTCATAATCACGGATAATGGTATGCCGCAGAGTAATTTCTTCAACAACACCCATCTTATCGTCTGAAAACTTCAGAGTATCATCAATGCGGAAGGGCTTGAACATTAAAATAAATATACCACTGATTAAATTCGAAAAGGTTTTTTGTAATGCCAAACCGATAAAAGCCGCAAAAATTCCCAATCCGGCAAAGAGTGCTTTTCCAAATGATTTAAAGGATGGTATCGAATAAAAAATAAAAATAATGGCGCCGGTAAAAACGATAAATGATATCGAGTTCTTCAAAAAAGAAAAATTAGTCGGATCTGCTTTAATCTTTTTAGAATATTTTATGATAAAAATGCCAATCGCTTTGCGAAGTACCGCTGATATAATAAATGCCGCAGCCAGCGTTCCGACAATCAGTACAACATACTTTATATCCCATGTCATATTAAGCTCCCCTGTTTTAAGTGTAAACAAAATATACGAGATATATTGTAAAAAGTGAAGCATAAATCCTTTTGAAAAAGAGCTCCGTTTCGTGATGTGTATCACAGAATTAGACAGACGATTTACATTTGCAGAAGAAATCCGTATTTTCTGCTGTATTACGGGGGATGAAATGTATTTACATCACTTTCAGACTTATTTACAGCTATTTGAACCACGAGAAGCTTATGTATCTGAGCTGCGTTTGCAGCATGCCTGGAAAGAAGAACTTTGGAAAAGGCAATATATCTCAGGAAACGGAAGAACAATACGCGTTATATGCCCCGGTAAACATAATTTCAGTGATGGCCCAGATTTTTTAGATGCACGTGTATTTATCGGTGATAAATTGTATTCCGGGGATATTGAAATTCACCATTATGCCGCAGATTGGTATGCGCACGGTCATCATAAAGATGCATCATATAAACACTGCGTGCTGCATGTGGTATTTTATCCACCAGGCAACAGTCGACAGGCATGCCGTGAAAACGGGAAGGTTATCCCTGTTTGCTATATTCCAGTGACCGAAGTATTTGCTTTGCCTCGGAAAGAAAAATGCCTTGTATTTTATGCTGATCCTAAACAGTATTTCCCGCTTCTCATGGATTATGGATGGCACAGAGTAGAACAAAAAGTAAGCTATTTTTATCAACATCAATCCCGCCTTCCGCATGATATTATGTTGTACTGGGGTGTTTTCAAGGCCTGTGGTTACCAGTACAACAAAGAGAACATGATCCGCTTGTTTTTGGCATTTCCCTGGGAGGATTACCATGCCCGGCGCATACCGGAAAAAACTATTGCCCAGCATTTGTTGCAATTGGCCGGGTTTACAAAAAATGGATCCGGATCGCAGAAGATTCGTTGGTTCTATTCCGGAACACGTCCCGCGCATTTTCCCGATCGCAGGGTTGCCTGGCTAGGGGGATTACTTGGCAAACATTACGGGAAGTCCATATCAAATATTCTGTACCGCTCTATTAGCGAAAACGCTTCCTGGCATTCCGTTTTTAACATGTTTTTTGATGTTCCTTCTATTCCCTACTGGCAACGCCATTATCAGCAGGGCAATAAAACCCCCAAAACACCAACTCTGACACCCGGTCTGGCAATTCAACAAGAGATCATATTAAATACGATCATCCCGTTGATGGAAGCAATACGCTTAAAGAGAAAAGACGAAAGCGGTATCAAAATAGCAATTCGAGAGTATATTTCTAATGCTTACATTCCACATCCCTATGGAATTGTGCAGAAATTTCACCAGCAGCACGGAATCAGTAAACACGATGCGCGGCAAAAAAATTGGTTGGCTTCCCAGGGTGTGCTTTATATCAAAGATAATTTTTGCACCCAAGAGCTGCAGAGCTGTTGTCCGATCTGCGCCATGGCTGATCGGGATAAAAAAACGCCGTAAGGGCTTAGCTTAATTTTTCATGGTTTCATTTCTGAAATATTTGTACATTGCCATGATGAAAAATCTATATTCGACATCCGCATGGCCGACTTTGCTTCAGCAAATTATTGCATGGCAAACCGCCGGGGATACCCTGGTATTTACCAACGGCTGTTTTGACGTGCTACACCCGGGGCATCGCGCGCTGTTAGATTTTGCCGGGAAGCAGGGAGATCGTGTAATTGTCGGACTTAATACCGATACAAGTGTTCGTGCCCTTAAAGGTAACGGGCGGCCCATAGAAAATGAAAAAGAACGCGCAAACGCCCTGATACAAACAGGAGTGGTAGACGCAGTAGTTATGTATGCCGAGGAAACACCGCAAGAAATTATCAATATTGTAAAACCGGATATACTGATCAAGGGTGACGATTACAACTTTGATACCATTGTGGGTGCACGGGAAGTCAGCGAACTCGGCGGACGCGTAATTGTATTTCCGCGAATAGCCGGATATTCTACAAGCAATGTTCTTAAAGATACACAAAAGAAAAACAAAGAAACAAATTAGCCGGAAAGGTGTTCTGTTTATGATGAGAAAACAATGTATACCATATATTATGTTCTTTTTTGCTCTCGGCATATTGGGAAATACGCCGTTGCGGGCAGATAATATTTTAAAAATACTGGAAGGCTATGGACGAGATTCAATTGCCACTTTTTCCACGCAGGGGGCGCAAACAGATGCGGCACACGCATTTAATATTATTCTCCAGCCGGATGGTAAACTGGCAGTATCTAAAGCGGAACAATATTTGAACAGCTCGCAGTCTCCAGTCATGAAATCCTATCTTTGCGTAATGCTGGCTGATTATGCATTTGTAAACAACACTTACGATGTCGGACTGCGGTATATGAAACGTGCAGTGGATGAACATGATCCAATTCGCAACGACAGTTATTATCGTTTGGTACTTTCCCGCGCACAGAAAGTAATTAATGAATCTCCCGGGAAAACGGCTGAACACAAAAAAAGCGTATTAACACCCTATGAACTATTGGCAATAAAAGAAGAACCTGCAGTTATAATAAAAGCTATAGAAAAAGCCCCCGAAACTGTACCGAAAACACAACCCGAAAATATCATTCCTGAACCCGCGCCCCAACCCATCCCGGAAAAGAGAATCAATTTTCTTATACAGGTTGGCGCATTTTCTTCCCAGGATAACGCAATTCGAAGAAAAGACTATTTTGAGAAACAGGAATTTCCGGTCAGAATTGATACCCGGGAAGGTTCCTCCGGGACCTTATACCTTGTACGTATTGGGGCCTATGAGACGTACGATGAGGCGAAACACGCGCTATCAGAATTCAAAGACAGTTATCCGGCGGAAGATGGTATTGTGATAAAGGTTCCCAAAAAATGAAACGCTTTCTTTCCGCTTTATCTCTAATATTTCTAAGCTGCAGTTTTCTTTTCGCAATTGTTGGTGACTGGATATCCTATGGATCTCAGTTGACATTAAAGGACCTTCATCTTTCGGGAAATACAATCAATGCAGCAAGTCACGGAGGGCTCGTACAGTTTGGCGTTGACAACGAACAATTTTCAGCTGTAAGCAATACGGATTATCTTGAACATATTGACCTGTTGCGTTATTATGTAAATACAGATCAATCAGAATGGTTTTCCTATAGCAGCGGTGCTAGCGGAATCAGCTATCGCGGCGCAGACGGATACAGCGATTATTTTGATTTTGGATTTATCTCTGTTACGGCTTTTGCGGGTAACAACGAGCACGTGCTTGCTGTCTATATGAACGATTTCACA
Organism: Fidelibacterota bacterium; assembly: GCA_023134755.1. Lineage (GTDB taxonomy): Bacteria > Fidelibacterota > Fidelibacteria > Fidelibacterales > Fidelibacteraceae > M50B103. The sequence goes on from JAGLUM010000122.1 coordinate 9,361, forward strand.
CCGGAAATCGCCCATTTTGTAAAAAATAATAATCGCTATATCTTTCAGGATGTCTACAACCAATTTCCCGGAGATCCCGAAAGTATTTTTGATATTGCCATTGTTCAGGACAGTATTTTTATTGGCACCAACAACGGTCTGTATAAGGCTTATCTGTATAATTCCAATCTAAAACCCCAAAGCGCCTGGGTGACCGTTCCGCTTGATAGTAGCGGTGCGGTAATTCGGCTGATCGCTTTTCAAGGCGACCTTTATTTTGTAAGCGAAGGGTTGGGTGTCTATCGCTATCACCAAGGAAATACGGAAAAACTTCTGGACAATTCCGGTACCCCGCTCACATTCTATCAGGATAATAACAACCTATATTATGCAACATTCTATGCAATATATAATGTACAAACAGGTGAAGAAAAATACAGCTCAACGAAAAAACTGAACGGATTTTGTTTGCGTAATGATACTTTATGGCTTGCACCCGAGGAGCAAGGACTACAACGCATAACCCTTGCTGACGGAATGCAGACGTCGTTTATTCCAAACACCATGCTATATCTCAAAGCACATTCATTAGCCCTTACCGCGGACCGGAAAGTCGCCGTTTGTGGATTAAGCGGCATTTCCCTGCTGGATGGAAATAGCTGGCACAATCTTGTATTTTCCCCCACGAATGAAGCCATTCATGATTTGCATTTTGAAGACCGTTTTTCTGCGGACACCTTGAATATTGCATATCAAATTGGAGGCCAAACCGCGGTATACGATGCGCTGATATCCTCAGCAGGAGAATTATTCTGCAGTTTGACCGATGTGACGGCACGCCCCGTAAGTGGCCAGTCACCTGAAGCCAGAGGTCCGGGCGCATTACAAAGAATTAATTTAGATGATCTTTATGAATATACCGTGTATGATACAAGTGACGGTGTTATCTATGGCACCCAGGAACTAGGCGGAAGTTCTTATTACCTAAAAATGCGGGGGTTACAGGAAGACGAATATGGCAATATATGGGCACTGAATGTACATACCCTTGATGCACATACGCTCCTTAAATTTCTACCAAATGGTAGCATACAAAAATTTTCTGTTGATGAATCTGGAAATACATTACAAATTCTGGCGCGAGAAATGGTATTTGACCGCCACGGAAAACTATGGATCGCTAATCAGCGCAGACAGTCGGATATTCCCCGTACTGCCGGCGGGATTACGGTATATGATCAAAACGCGGGAACCTGGGCACTGATTACCACTTCGGATGGTCTGATTAGCAATGATGTGTACTCCATTGATATAGATCCGCTCACGGGAAATATCTGGGCCGCCACCGCATCTGGTGTTCAAATGATCTACACACCCTCTTCTTTGTCGGAAAACACAACATTTAATCTGAATCCGCCGCTAGATGGTCTCAGCGGAATGATCCCAAAAAAAATCCGCATTGACCCGAAAGGCAATAAATGGATCCTTACCGAAAGCCAGGGGGTACAGATATATTTAACTAACAATCGCTGGTTTAATGATGGAAGTGGACTTAACCGGACAAACTCCAAACTGTTGGATAATGTGGTATATGATCTGGAATTTGACACACAGAGTGGATACGCTTACCTGCTGACAGCATCTGGATTGAACCGCTATGAAATTGCGTGGACGGAAGAACGCAATACAATGGATGAGGTAATAATTTTTCCGCAGCCGTTTCGGCCGGGAAATGACCCCTATCTCGCTATAGACGGATTAGCGGAACAGACCAGTGTAAAGATCAGCACCATTGACGGTCGCGTAGTAAAACAGTTTGCCGCAACCGCATCGGAAAACAAAGGAAAACAGATCGTCTGGGACGGACGCCTTAATAATGGCGAGTTTATTCCCCGCGGCGTGTATCTGGTTTTTATCTCTAATGTTGATGGACTTAAAACCACCGCGAAATTTGCGGTAGAATAATAAAACTTTAAGTATTTAAAAAAGGGCAAGCAAAAGACTCCGATAAAGTTCGAGAATTCACAGCCCCAAAATCATCTTTCAATTCCATTTTTCTTTCCCTAAATTTATTTACTGTACTGTTATACTATGTTTATAAAGGTGAACCATGGATTCAACAACAATACGACAACAATTTATTGATTATTTTGAAAAGACCCTCGCGCACACAGCGATACCAAGTGCGCCGGTGATTCCGCAAAACGACCCGACTCTCTTGTTTACCAACGCGGGAATGAACCAATTTAAACCGTATTTTTTGGGAGAATTGCAACCGCCATTTGATCGTGTTGTAAATTCCCAAAAATGTATCCGTGTCAGCGGAAAACACAA
>JAGLUM010000123.1 GCA_023134755.1 Fidelibacterota bacterium
AAAATATTTGGTGACTGGTTTACCGGGAATATAAATTTGGAATACCGGGTACAGTCCTGGGGACAGTTCGGATTGCAGCGTTATTATCAGGATGTGATGGTGCAGCGCGAATACGAACGGGAAGAGCCAAGCTATGGGCAGGCGCTTCCGGTGCCGCGTGTTAAAGCCTATCTTGATTTTCACACGCCGGTAAAATTTGGACCTGATCTTGGCGGGATCTATGTTCTTGGGGGATGGCACTGTAGTATTATTGGCGGATGGACACAAGGAAACTGGATGACTTGGAACCCAACCAGTAAGCGTGAAAACGGAATTAAAATTACCAATAATATTCGTTGGAAAGATACCCATTACGCTGATATGAAATTCAATAAGAATTTTAAATTCGACCGTTTTACAGTAAGTGTCTTTTTGGATATTTATAATGTTATAAATCGAAAAGCTCTTTACACCGGATCAGTTTTCAGTGCATCAGACAGAGACAGCTATTATTATTCGTTGCACTTCCCGCAGAAGATCATTGATGAAATTGATGATTACGGTAATATCCCGGGTGACGATCATCCTGGCGAATTCCGGAATATTGGAATTGATTATGTTCCCATGGATCATGTATGGGATATTACAAATACGGGTGTCGGCGAAGCAGGAGTCATTTATTATAATGCAGCTGACGGCGATTACTATCGTTTTGATCAAGGCATATATGTATTAGAAGATGACGCAAGGGTACAAGAGGTATTGGATTCAAAAGCATACATTGATATGCCGAACTTTTCATCATTCAATTTTCTGAATCCGAGAGATGTATTCTTTGGTATTAACTTATCTTTTGATTTGAATAAATAATAAGGAACTAATACGATGAATGTTAAAAAAATATTATTTCTGCTACTTATTTTGCTGACCGTAATAACGTTCGCAGGGGAGAAGAAATACCTGCAGATCACCGAGTTATCGAATTGGTTTTTTTCTCATGGAAGTGAATTGGAATCAGAAGGACCAAAAGATACACAGGTTGATGGATTATCGTATCCCCAATTTTATGGATTCCAGGATGTACAGGCGGCAAAAGGGATCTGGATTGGATGTAAGAACTATACTGACCCCATTAATTCGAATACCTATGAATACAAGGTCATTGCTAATGGTCCGCGCCGTGTAGATGAAGTTAGCAGTTGGATGGTAGAGGAATTTGAACTTATCGGGCAATTTGATCAATGCAATGTATTGGTAAACGGCGTACCGGCAGCACGGCATATCTATACCGATCAGGTCGACGTGGTTGATCCCACCTTGGTTGCAGACCGCAAACTTCATGCCAAAATAAATACCTCTTTAGGAATTACTGTAACACGGGATATTTATGCTTTTAGTCATGAAGATCATCAAAACTATTATATTTATGAATACACCTTTAAACACACCGGTATATACAATCCTGACGGAGATGTGCATACGCAGACCCTCAATGATGTGATTTTTTACTGGCAGTGGCGGTATGGA
>JAGLUM010000124.1 GCA_023134755.1 Fidelibacterota bacterium
TGGCTTATCAGGATTTTATCGAAGAATATCCGCTCAGCAACTACCGTGAAGATTCAGAAAACCGTATCGGGGAACTGAGATTGGGTCTGGCAAAGAAAATTCATGAAGCCGGTCAACTGTATATGGTACTGCGCGAATGGAATGCCGCGATAATAACCTTTGAAGAAATTATTGAGTCATATTATGATACCCGGATACTGAATGATACTTATCTGGATATAGCAAGCTGTTATAGTAAATTATCTCAGCGTGAAGAAATGATCCAAGTCCTTGATAAAATTAACGTGGATGCTTTATCCACAAAAAATATACTGACGTATAACAAATTATTAAAGTTATCAATGGAATGGCCGGAATGATAACAATATGCTTCTACGGTGGTGCATTTGACCCTGTTCATAACGGGCATATCCATTTTGCAAAGCATATTGTTGATACATTTAATCCTGATGCCTTCATTTTTATTCCAACCTATTTTTCGCCCTACAAGGGAACACAAAAATATGCCGATGATAGCCATCGTTTGCAAATGCTTGAAATAGCAACCCGCTTTGTCCCGAATTCCTCGGTTTCTCGCTGTGAAATAGACCGTAAGGGAATTTCCTATACCATCGATACACTAAAAGCATTTCGTGCCCTCTATCCCCTGCATCGCTTGATGTGGGTGATTGGAGATGATCATCTTCAATCTCTGGAAAAGTGGAAAGGATACCCGGAACATTTTGATCACTGCGATTTTATTGTACTGCCCCGACATGATCGATCAGATTTGAAAGACCGTATTGCCTTACATCCCTTCCGACAAAAAATACATGCCTTATCCGCGAATATTATCCCGATATCTTCGTCTCAGATCCGTACAGACATTGCTGAGGGTAAATCTATTTTATCCTATGTGCCTAAAGAAATAAATGATTATATTCACGCTAATAAACTTTATAGGTAATGCATGTCATTTTTCTATAGTTCATTTTATTTACTCGCCGGTATAGTATTACTCTATTTAGGTGCTGATTACCTGGTAAAAGGCAGTGCAAACGTTGCTCGTATTTTTGGAGTAAAACCCCTGATCGTCGGATTAACCATTGTGGCTTTCGGTACCTCGATGCCGGAATTCATGGTAAGTATGTTTGGAGTACTGCACAATGCTCCAGATATTTCGGTCGGTAATATTATCGGATCGAATATTGCGAATATCGGACTCATTTTAGGTATCGCCGGACTTATTGCACCCATTACGCTGAAACATGACCATGTCCGCCAACAGCTGCTTATATTGCTGGCAGGAACCCTGATTTTTTGTCTGTTTGCATATAACGGGATTTCACGCCTTGAAGGTGTTTTGTTTCTTATCATCATCATTATCTATGTCATATATTTGATAAGAAGCTCACAGAAAGATAAGGTTCGCGAGAAAGTATCCGAAACGGATACTTCCGTATTCCGTAATATTTTATATATCATTGGCGGAATTATCGGACTGGTAATCGGTTCACGCGGTATTATTTTGGGAGCAACGGATATTGCAGAGTATTTCGGAATATCCCAAATTGTTATCGGGATGACCATTGTGGCTGTCGGAACATCCCTGCCGGAACTTGCCGCCAGTATTATGGCACAGGTGAAAAATGAATCCGATATTTCTATCGGTAATATTATCGGGTCGAATTTATTTAATATGTTTTTTGTTGCAGGCGGCGCGGCAACCGTTAAGGGATT
>JAGLUM010000125.1 GCA_023134755.1 Fidelibacterota bacterium
CACAAACCCTATATTGACAATATTAAAATAAAATGCTCCAAGTGCGGTGCTGCGGTAGAGCGTATTCCGGATGTCGGTAATCCTTGGCTGGATGCAGCTATTGTACCCTATAGCACCATGCATTATATCACCGATAATGACTATTGGAAACAGTGGTTTCCGGCCGAATTTATTACCGAATCTCTGCCGGGTCAATTCCGCAACTGGTTTTATTCTCTGCTGGCAATGTCCACCGTTCTGGAAAACACCGCGCCCTTTAAAACAGTATTGGGACATGCTCTCGTAAAGGATGAGCACGGTAACGATATGCACAAAAGCGCCGGTAATTCCATCTTGTTTGAGGACGCAGCCGATAAGATAGGTGTGGATGTAATGCGCTGGATGTATACGGCACACAACCCGGAATATAATTTGAATTTTGGTTTTGAAATAGCAGATGAGATACGTAAAAAACTGCTGACTTTATGGAACATGTACTCATTCTATATTACTTATGCGAAGATCGATCGGTATGATCCGACACAACAGCAAGTTGCTTATGAAGATCTAAGTGATCTGGATAAATGGGCACTTGCAAAATTACATGCCTTTGTTAAAGAAGCAAATGCGGATTATAAAAGCTATCGGGTCGATCGCTTTATGCGGAAATTTAAGGTGCTGTTGGATAATATGTCCAATTGGTATATACGCCGCAGCCGCCGGCGTTTTTGGAAGAGCGAAAATGACAACGATAAAATGGGTGCCTATTATACTTTATATACAATATTACGGACCATGATTACAACCATTGCTCCTATTGTACCGTTTGTAAGCGAAGCAATCTATCAGAATCTGGTGCTTTCCGTGGACAAAGACGCACCCGAGAGTGTGCACCTGCAAGATTTTCCCACAGAAGATGAATCGAAAATCGACCATGATCTACTAAACAAGATAGATACCATTATTAAAGCGGTTGAAATGGGACGCTCAGCACGTAATAAGGCCAACATCCGCACACGTCAGCCGCTGGCAAATATTCTTTTTAAAGTCAAACATGAAAAAGAAAAAGCCTATATCATTGAACTGGCTGATCAGATAAAAGAAGAACTGAACATCAAGACCGTAACCCTCATTGATGATATTGATACCTATGTCAGTTACGAAGCCAAACCGAACTTTACCACCTTGGGTAAGAAGATCGGGAAGCAAATGCCACAGGTAGTTCAGGGACTAAAAAATATAGACGGTGCGGTGATTGCAGCACAGATTCAGCGCGGAGAATCTATAGTAATTGATGGTATTACCATTGAACCGGGTGATATCAATATCAGCATCAAAGAGAAAACGGATGTTGTTGCAGTGGAAGATCATGGCTATGTGGCTATTCTTGATGTGAATATTACTGAAGAATTAAAGAATGAAGGTTTTGGTCGTGATCTTGTTCGTTCATTAAATAATGTTAGAAAAGAGGACAAATTAGATGTTGATGAAAGAATTGATTTTTCTTACAAAGAAGCATCAAATTATGTAATTACTATTAGTAGCTCAATGCAATCCTACATTGAGAAAGAAACACTATCTAATTATCGTATTGACGATATTCCTAATCCTGATTTTGAGAATAAAATATTCATTGGAAATGAAAAAATAATTGTTAATATTAAGCGCAATAAAAAAACATAGAGGAACGTAAAAATGCCGGACGTAAAAAGAAAAGGTCCTAAAATCACAAAAGCTCAACGGAATCATTTTCGGAAAGTTATCCTTGAAAAGCGCAGCGAAGCAATGAAACAAATTGAAACAAAACGCGAATCTTTCATTGATAGTTCGCCCGGCAGCAGCCAGCTTGACTCTAATTATGCTTATCACATGGCTGACGTGGGAACAGATGCGCAGGAACGTGAAAAAGCATTTATGCAGTATGCCCGGGAAAACAAATTCCTGACTTTTCTAAATAAGGCATTGGACCGCCTTGAAACAGACCCAGATTACGGGTATTGCAAAGAGTGCGGTGAACGTATTCCCGACGAACGGCTGGAAGAAGTACCCCATACCACACATTGCGTAAAATGTAAATCCAAAATTGTTTAATTTTTATAATAAAATAATTACGCCGCACGGAATTCTGATGCGGCGTTTTTTATTTTACCAAAAAATATTCACACTGGCACTGGGAGTAAGTCACCCATGAGAAATCAGATCAGTCACATTTTCGGAGAATATCAAGGGAAGTTGAAAATAACAAATCTCTTCCACTTAATTAAGCGGAGATGAAAAAACGGAAATAGGACAATTTCCCCTCCTTAGCAAGGAGGGGACAAAGGGGAGGTTGATTACATGCGTCATATTCACAACCTAAAAAAATACAAAAACATCAGAAAAATGTTGCGTAGAAATATGACAGATGCAGAACGTATCCTATGGTCATATTTAAAGAAGAAACAACTTCAGGGTTATAAATTCAGGAGGCAGCATAGTATTGGTAATTATATTGTAGATTTTTATTGTCCTGAATTAAGATTGGTCATAGAACTTGATGGCGGTCAACATGCAGATGAACACAATATAAAATATGATGAAGAAAGAACAGATTACTTAAATTTCTTAGGAATTAAAGTCTTGAGATACTGGAATAATGATATTTATGAACACATTGACGGAATAATAGAGGATATAATTAATCATATAAATAATAGTTAACCACCCCCTAACCCCCTCCTAAATTAGGAGGG
>JAGLUM010000126.1 GCA_023134755.1 Fidelibacterota bacterium
AAATGTTATTTATTATACCAGTACAGAACCTGATGGACCTTTTACCAATACCATTGATTATATTTTAGATAATAATCACGGGATTCCCACGGAATACGGATTTAATTTGCCCATACTCATTTTAAATATTAAGATTTTTCTAGAAGGCGCTTTCTAAGAATATAAAAACTCTCTCTCTCTGCAAAGGCTCGTTTCTAACGAGCTTTTGTGCATTAGGGAAATAATTAGTGACTGGAAGAGAAAAATATGAAAGACCTGTCAGCTTGACCCGCCATAGCGAAGCGAAGGAGGGATGCTGGCTGGTCGAAAAGATTTAATCAGAGGAATTCCATATCTTTCATACTATAACGCTGTAATAGATTTTCTTCTTTATATTGCAAGGTCAAAGCGGAAGTAAGTTCAATGAATTGTTCTCTTCCACCAAATAATTCTAAAACAAAATCAGATGATAACATTGCATTATTATGTATAATGCCTTTATATGAAGAATATGGCCAAATATCACAGGAAAAAACCAGGTTATGATGGATTGGATTCCGGTGAATATAATAGATCAACCACATAAGATAACCCTCATCCTGAATTTCTTTAAATTTATATCCATATTGAAACAACCTGCCATGGCGTTGATGTGCTATGTTGTATGAACGCGCATAGCTATTGAAAAAGTTTTTTAATCCCTGATCAATGGATGTATGTTCTCGACCATCCGGCAGGTCCGTCTGCTGACGGACGCCAGCCGGAAGGTCTGTTGGTTCTTTTATTCTTATTAAAAAATGAAAATGATTGGGTATAAGGCAATAAGATAAGATATGAGCAGATGGCAAAAGGTAGCGTTTCATTTTATCAATAAAATAATAATAATCTTTTTCAGTCTGAAATAATTTTTCATTACCGATTGATCTGTTATAAATATGATAAAAGGAATTAATATCAAATTTGATTGTTTTCATATCGTCCCCCAACGATTCAATTAATATCTATTACATTTATCTAATATATTATTTATACTCCAGTTACCAGTTACCAGTTACCAGTTACCAGTTACCAGTTACCAGTTACCAGTTACTAGTTACTTATTCAATCTCGCCTGCTTTTTTCAATGCTATGCGGGTAAGAATAGGGCCAATGATCTCAAAGAATAAACAGGTAGCGGTGACAGTGGTAATCACTGTAGTAGCGATAACATCCCCGGTGGTTTGACCGCTTGCCAGTGTTCTTCCCAGTCCGCTGAATTCATGCTTCACGATCAGAGAAAGACCGATCGCGACACCTGCCTGAGAGAGGATCCCGAGTCCGATCCAATTCTTAATTTTTTTCTCCACATGACCAAACAGCGCCCCCAAGCGTGAACCGAAAATCAGCCCCCCGGAACGCGCCAGGATATATAATAGTCCGAAAAGCCCTAATGATGCCAATGCATCAATATGTAAATTGGCACCTGCTAAAGTAAAAAACAGGATAAACAGCAGCGGCATAAAGGATGGCAACCGGTCACGAATTTTTTGTATCAAATCATAGGATTGTGTATTCACTACAACCATTCCGATAACCATATTAGTCAAGATCAGAGATAAATGGAACTGTGTGCTTAATCCGATAGCGATAAAGGTTGTACCGATCAGTAAGATAGACACATCCCCGGCATTTTTTAAACGTTTTGCTAACAGAGAAAAGAAAAAAGCAAGAAGAGCCCCAACAGCGATACTTAATAAGACCTCTTTCAGCGGTATCCACATCATGCCGGCAAAATTCAGGCCTGCTGTTCCGGTTTGCTGTTGCAGCATGCTTTTGGCAATTGCTGCAGCAAATCCGAAAATAAGGATAGCCAGTCCGTCATCAAATCCCACTACGGCGTACAAGGCCTTTGTAAGCGTTCCCTTTGCCTTGTATTCCTGTATTACCGCAACGGTTCCGGCAGGTGCGCTTGCCGGTGCTATGGCGCCAAAAATAAGTGATAGGGGCATATTCTTCGTAAAGAGATACAGCACTCCTGTCACTAATATAAAGGCTCCGAAGGATTCCGCAAAAATAATCCAGACAATACCACTCCCCAGTTTTTTTAATGAAGAAAATTTAAGTTCCAGTCCGATACTCAGCGCCACAAACCCAAGGGCAATTTCGGTAATAAAACCCAATTGTTCCTGTTGGGCTTCTCCCAATATGTTCATTAAAGAAGGACCAAGAAGTACCCCCAGAAACATAAATCCGATCAATGAAGGAAGTTTAATATATTTCACCGTTCTGCCAAAATAAAACGCAGCAATAATAATGCTACCGATGATAAGGAGAACCGGTAAATTGTGTAATGAATTAAAAAATGTATTCATGAATGATTGTCCTCTATATGTCTATTCCACCGTTATAGTAACTTAAGGCATGTGTTGTGATCAATACCTTTGAACTGCAGTTGAGTTTTTTGGTTATGGTATTGATCTTGCGAATGCTTTCGTTGATGTACACCGTATTAATAACTGCAATAATTATGCGGTGAAATCCCTTTTCCTGCTCATTCATAAAGTGAGAAAAGAGAGGTAGAGCATATAGATATTTGCTCACATTATTTCCCTCGAGAATGGAAATATTGCTATCTTCTATTTCGGTAAAAAGCTCAAGGATCTTATCAAAGGCTCCCGCATCCTGAATATGTACAGTGATCTGCGCATATTTTTGAGGCAGTTCGCCGGAAATATCCCAAGTCCCGAATTGAGTGAATGTATCGAAAAATGTTTTCACACTGCGTTGCTCAAGCAATGCTGTTACATTAGAAGCTATCCTGATAACCTTCGATATTTCGGAAAGAATTCGGATATGTTCATTACGGCGTTTTGTCGGTGCAATGATATACATAAATAGTTTTACGGACTTCCCATCCAGTGCCTTAAAATCGATGCCCTCTTTTGATATCAATACACCGATGACAAAATGATCAATATTATCCAGTGTGCAGTGGGGGATAGCAATTCCATCTCCAAATCCTGTGGATCCGATGGCTTCGCGTTCCATTAATTTTTTGTATAAATGTTCCGGATCAATATTTTTGAGTGTTTTGGTGGCAACTGCGGTTTTGGCAATATCCATTAACACATCCGGTTTTGTTCTGGCGTCGGTATGCAATGCCTTCGCC
>JAGLUM010000127.1 GCA_023134755.1 Fidelibacterota bacterium
CCCCAAACAAAAGCCCGTGGTAAAATTCCAAACCCCACCTGATTATACTGTCCTTTTTTAATTCGCAGGCCAATCATCTCGCCTAAAGTCGCAAGAACGGAAAATTTAATAAAACTTGTTATCCACCACAGGTTTTCATTAAAAAGAAATCCCTCTTGAAAGCTTTTTAGTATTGGAATTGGGAGAAAAAGCATCACTAAGGCAATAATCAAACTGGCCATTAATAAATCGGATTTTTTTATGATCAGAGTAACTTCCCTTTTTTGATAACATATTGGACAGGATTACATCCAAACATCGCGATTACATCATCAAGATTCTTTACAGAAGTAATAATAATATCCGCCTGTTTGCCTTTTTCTATAGAGCCGATACGATCCTCACGATTAATTGCTTTTGCTGCATTAATTGTAACTGCTTTCAGCGCCTCTTTTGCGGTGAATCCCATGTGCATAACTGCAAGGGACATCATCATAGGGATGGACAAAGATGGACACGTGCCCGGGTTGTAATCCGTGGCCAATGCCACGGGCATACCGGCATCCAAATAGGGACGAGCATCCGGGTAGGTGGAGCGCAAATAATAGGAACATCCCGGTAGAAAAACCGGCACCGTGCCGGCACGCAAAAGTGCATCAAATTCCGCGGGAGCAACATGATCAAGATGATCCGCTGAAACAGCTAACATATCCGCCGCCAACCCCGTTGCGCCCAACGATTCAAATTGTCCGGAATGAATTTTTAGATCAAGACCTTCTGCCTTCGCCTTGTTCAGAAAGCGTTCTGTATCTTCAAAGGAATACGCGCCGATGTCACAGTAGATATCCACAAACTCTGCTTGATCTTTTGCCAATTGTAAACCCTCGTGCAACAACCAATCTAAATATTTTTCCGGGTCCTGATCTTCGGGGTAAACATGCGGACCTAAAAAAGTCGCGACCGTTTCCAGATCGCTTTCTTTGTTCAAGCGATGGATGACATCGAACATTTTTTTCTCAGTTGCCGGCTCTAATCCATATCCGGTTTTGATTTCAGCGGTCGTCGTACCGTGCTCTAAGCACATGTTCACGCGTTCAAGCGATTCCCGATACAATATTTCGGGGTCCGCGGTACGGGTTGCGCGCACCGAGGCATGAATGCCGCCACCGCGTTGTTGGATTTCCTGATAGGACATTCCCTGTAAGCGATATTGCAATTCATTTGCCCGGGATCCACTGTGCACGAGGTGTGTATGACAATCCACAAAACCGGGCAAAACCAACGCACCCTTGGCATCAATAATATGATCTGCCTGATAGCTGTGTTGGTCTCCGTCGATGATATCAATTATTTTTTCATCACGAATGACCAGCGTTCCGGAAACAATTTCTCCAAAGGTGGAAAGGGTCATCATATGCGCATTTTTAATAATGAGATCAGTGTACTGCATGGCTCAATGTCTCCTCAGCGAATAAGGTTAGTTTTTCAGCGGATTTTTCTACCGCGTCCAAGGTCTTTTTCGCTTCCACCATGATCGTGGTACGCTGTTTTAGATCGTCCAGAGATGGCAGATTGATCAGTACATTATAATAAGCGCCCCATGCCGCCGCTTGGGTTTGCTTGATAGCAACCGCTGCATCGGAGAAGGCATTTTGATTTCCATTTTTCAGTACATACTCGGCAAGCTTCAAAATATCACTGCAAAGCTTCAGGGTGATATGCGGAATATTGATGGCATCCAGCACGGCCACTTGAATTGCTTTATCACGTTTTGCTTTATCTTCATCGCTTTTCTTTGGTAAGCGCATAGCCTGCATCCAGCGATTAAAGGCCTCGGTATCTTCATCGACGAGTCCCAATGCTTTTACCTTCAATGCCTGCGCATCTCTGCCACAGATCTCCATGTCCTTTTTAACATCGGCATAGAGTTTATTTTCAAAAGTAAGATTTGCGACCATGGCAGAAAGTGCCGCACCCAGTGCCGCATTCAGGGCAGCTACCGAGCCACCGCCGGGTGCGGACGCGTTAGATGAAAGCAGATCGGTAAAATTATTCACGGTCAAGTGTTTCAACTGACCTTCTTCATTTTTGAGTGCGTACTCTACGATGCGTTTTTGAGGATCAAAGGGCGAGGTGTCTTCCAATCCCAGTGAACGGACCGCGGTTCTGATAATATCTTTTTCGGGACAAGCCGTGGACGCACCCTGTTTTTTCAAATAATACTCGCCGGTATCCAACATGGCTTGCAAGGGTACCAGTCCGATCAGCTCGGAACCTGTGACTCGCAGTCCTTTTTTTGCGGCTTCGTCGATGACCATGTCAAAGGCCGTATGCAAGCCGGTGATGTCAAAACGGTGCAGGTTCATCGTAATCTGGGCATAGCCGTATTCTTCGATGTACCAGCCACCGGCCTGGCAGAACTTCAGTTTACCGGGAACCTTAACCATTTTACCGTCGGCATCACGGACGATCTTGTCGTCTTTGTCGCGTTTTGCCCGACCTGTGGATCGAATGGTCAGGGCGATATTTTTGGCCGCTTTGATGTCGGCAGTATTTAAATTAATATTATATGCCAACATAAATGCCCGTGCGCTTACGGCGGTTGCCCCGGAACGAGGCAAAAAGATGGGTTTTCCAAAGTCGGGAGCAAAATCAGAATCTTTGAATTTTTTTTCTAGCGCTTCATATTCGCCTTTGCGGATATCCGGCAGATTATAGCGATCTTTGCGCTGAGCAGCTTCTCCGTAGAGAAAGATCGGGATCCCGGTTTCATCGGCGATACGCTTCCCAAGTTCTTTAGCGAGTTCTGCGCATTCTTCCATGGTGATATTGGAAACGGGAACAAGTGGACAAACATCCGTGGCGCCCATACGCGGATGCGCACCGCTGTGCTTGCTCATATCGATCAATTCGGCGGCTTTTTTTACTGCGGCAACAGCGGCTTGCATGACCGGTTCGGGTTCACCGGCAAAGGTAACCACGGTCCGGTTTGTGTCCTTGCCCGGATCCACATCCAGTAAAAGGGCACCGTCCACCGCTTCGATCACATCGGTGATCTGTTTAATGATACCCATGTCACGCCCTTCGGAAAAATTGGGGACGCATTCGATAATTCTTTTCATGTATGTTCCTCTTTTAATAAAGACAATAATCGATTAAACGTTCTGAAAAATGTAAATCCTCGTTTTTACGTTCACTGTATGTATAAGTAGTGTCCTCAGAATAATAAATTTCAGTCCCAATATTACCAATTCCATATGAAAGATATTCAAAATAATGTGCATGAAACATATGACCTGCCCATAGACTACAATGATGGTAAACAGTGGTTAAAAATGTGTCGACTCCAGAAACAAAGATTTCATCTGTAGCAACACAAGAATATTTATAGCGTTCACTAATACCGCTATAATAAGGAGGGGATTTTGACAAATTATATTCTTTTACAACCCAACTTTCACCTATTTCTACCGGGAATTTATAAACTAGTTGGGGTTCGTGAATACCTATTGAATCATAATAAGAAAAACCGGTATAATTTAATCCGTTTTCATTACTAAATAACAGTGTTGAATATTTGGAAGTATAATTTTCTTTTCGCCAACCTTGAACAGCAACTTCTGAAGTTGGTAATGAATCGTTTGATATTATTTTGTTTATAGAGACTATGATTGTATCAACTGAAAATGGATAATATGTCTTACGTTCATATTCCCAGTTATTATTTAGTTGGGTGGGATAAAATTGTTCGCTTACTTGCGGTTTGAAGCATGCGTATAACAGCAGCAGTGTTAAAAAGAGAACGATGATTTTAATTGATCTTTTCATTTTGATTCTTATTTCTGTATGCGTTCAGTTTAACCCCTCCCGCCTTCGCCAAGGCTATAGCGGGCAGGCCATTTAGTCGAGGTTTTCGTACACTCTTACACTCAGACCCTCTTCATGCTTCCGGCTACTTGCTTCCAGCTTTTGGTTCCTTCATGCTTGGAATATTTACATTATGTTTCTTCGCAAAATCCTCCGCTTCCTTATATCCCGCATCCACATGACGGAAAATACCCATAGAAGGATCCGCATCGAGAACACGCTGTAAACGCAGTGCCTTTTCTTTAGTGCCTGTTGCTACAATTACCTGTCCGGCATGGGTTGAATTTCCAATTCCCACACCGCCGCCGTTATGAATGGAAACCCAGTCGGCCCCACAGGCAGTATTGACCAAAGCATTCAATAATGGCCAGTCGGCAATAGCATCACTGCCGTCTAACATATTTTCCGTTTCCCGGTCCGGTGATGCCACCGAACCGCAATCAAGATGGTCGCGCCCGATAACAATGGGTGCTCTTAATTTACCATTCGCAACAAGGTCATTTATGCGCAATGCAAATTCTGCCCGTTCGCCCAAGCCGAGCCAACAGACCCGGTTAGGAAGTCCGAGCTGTGGCACCCGGTCACGGGCAAT
>JAGLUM010000128.1 GCA_023134755.1 Fidelibacterota bacterium
CAGGTCATTGCCGGTAAGGATGAACGCGATGCCACATCTACTGATATTCCGGTGGATGATTATGTCGGCAAGCTGGATCAGGATACAGTGGAAACCATCGGTGTGCCATTTCATCTCTTAGAAGAGGGAGTGCATCCGGATGTGAAAGCAACTTTTGAGCATACTATTGATATCCTTAAGAAAAACGGAAAAAAAATAACTGATATTTCTTTACCGCACTTATCGTATTCTATCGCGGTGTATTATATTCTTGCAACCGCCGAAGCATCCAGCAACCTTGCTCGTTTTGACGGGGTCCGCTACGGTAAACGCCATAGTGAAAAAGTAGATTCTATCAATGATTTTTACTCCATTAACCGGGAATATGGATTTGGTCCCGAGGTAAAACGCCGTATTATGTTGGGAACCTACGTGTTGTCCTCAGGATATTATGATGCCTACTACGCTCGCGCACAGAAGGTACGCCGCCTGATATATGAAGATTTTCAGACCGCACTAAAAACGGTCGATACGATCATACTGCCCACTTGTCCGACACCACCGTTTAAGCTGGGAGAACATCTTGACGATCCTATTAGCATGTACTTGAGTGATATTTTTACCGTCTCAATCAATATTGCCGGTATTCCGGGTCTTTCTGTTCCCATTGGACATTCAGAAAAGGGATTGCCAATTGGAATGCAGATTATGGGGAATCTCTATGAAGAGGCGCGTATTCTCCAGCTCGGAAACACCATTGAATCATTGCTTTAATGTATTAGCGCTCAACAACGGGGAAAAGTGACTATTTCATATTATACTACATCTTTCACCACTGTAAAAAAATGCCTCCTTTTCCTTTTGGTATTATTCATATTTATTCCTTCGTTTTCATTTGCAAAACCCGCTGATATCATGGAAACCGGTTCTTTTTTAAAACCTTTTCAAACTGCAATATCTCGTCCTTTGCGTGATACTTCCTATGTTTCTCTAGGAGGTCACTTTATTATTCATTATGATAATAATGGACGTGATGCTGTTCCCCAATCTTATATCTTTGATCCGCTGGTGCCGGATTTTGTTTATAGCGCCGCACAATATCTTGAGGCATCGTATAGCGTTTTGCGTGATTCGTTGGAATTTGATACGCCTCCTATTGACAACATCGAATCACCGGAAATTGATGCCTACTTTGTCTCATATTATGACAGTTACGGGGCAACCTATCCGGAGCAGCAAATTGAGCCCAATGTGTGGACAAGTTACTTGACATTAAGTTCAAATCTTGAAGATTCTTCGATTTATTATACTCCTGGTCTGGAAGGGTTGAAAGTAACCTGCGCACATGAATTATTTCATGTTTTTCAATTGGGATATAAATACAGATATGAGGATTACTTTTATTTTGAGATGTCCTCAGTATGGTTCGAGGAATACATGTATCCGGAGGTTAACGATTATCATAGTTATGTTAATTATTATACGCAGAGATGGAATTATGCCCTGAACCACGATAATCTGCTTTATAATAATGTGGGGTTTAATCTTTATATTGATGCACGGTATTCCACATCGGATAATAATATTATTCATGCAATATGGGATAGAATATTGATAGAACCCAGTTTGGATGCAATACAGACAGTTTTAACAACACATGGGACAACATTTGACGACGCGCTGTGTACATGGGGAAGCGCACAGGTGCTTTGTGATTTAAATGTTGCAAATAATTTCAATTATTCATTTGATGATGCTGCTGAATTGCAAACTATCTCATTTGAAAATTATCCTGATAATATCATCACATCATTAATCGCAGATATCACTCTTCTTGCCTCTCCAATGACAAGCTATTTTAAGGTGACAAATTTGCCGCAAGAAGCGTTGCTGTTTGATGCCCAATTTTCCAATAATGTTCACGCAAATATTATATGCTTAGATGAAAACAACAGCTGTGTTTATCAAGCGAGCACAACTTCTCTAATTATCAATGGAGCATTGTATTCGGAATGCATTATTGTTGTCGGTTCAAATCAGGACAATGCTACCGGAAGCTTTGCCTTTACGCCCATTGAGGCAGACCTTATTTCGTCTCTATATCCAAATCCTCTATCTTTTGGAGAAACCTGTAATATTACATTTGTCTTAACTAAAGATTATTCTGCAGGAGAAGTTATACTATACAACTTGCAGGGGAGACAATGTTATAAGCAACCTTTAGCTTCAGCGGAAATTCTTAGCGGTGTCCATACATTATCGATATCTTCTTTGCCTCAAAATTTTTCAAGTGGAATATATATTATGGTTATGTATCTGGATGACACGGTTTTAAGTAAAAAGATCACTTATTTTAAATAATAAACTAGTAAAATGAAATTTCAGACTATCTCTAAGCCGAGTAAAAGTAAATTCACAGAAAAAGGAAGCAAATTTCTGGGGTTCGCTTTCCCGGTTGGTGATAAAGCATCCATTGATACTCTTTTACATGATATCCGGAAAACTTATTATGACGCGACCCATCACTGTTATGCATGGCAACTTGGATACGGTAAAAATATGACATTTCGCTATAATGACGATGGAGAACCTTCCGGCACAGCCGGGAAGCCCATTTATAACGCTATCACCCGTTTGGACCTGACAAATGTACTTGTTCTTTCTGTGCGGTATTTCGGTGGAACCAAACTTGGAACCGGAGGGCTGATCCGGGCTTATGGTACATCAGCATCCAATACCCTGGCTGCTGCTGTTATTAAAACAGTTGAACATGGTGATAAGATCCGGTTTGTCTGTTCTTACGAGCATCATCCAATTATCATGCGCACGATAAATCAATACCACATTATATCATTGGATCAGGAATTTGCAGAAAATGTAAGCGTTGATGTGGAGATTGATGAGAAAAACACTGAACACGTCTTACAGGATGTTAAGAATGTGACGAATGGTGGTGTTTTAGGGAAAATACTTAACACTTGCTAATCAAGCTCATACACGTTGTGCAGGAATGTTGCATCAGCGTTTTTATAGTGAACTATTTTTTTATTGGGGTTGGCATGTATTTAGTTCCTTTGCTGAAATATAGAAACCGAAAAATAAAGCTTCTTGCTGTGTATAATTTACTATTACCGCCCCGTTTTTCGAAAAGCATTTAACCTCTTTTGGGCGACTCTGCGAACTATATGTTCTTCATCCTCTACAGTAACCTTTGTAGTCGCAAGAATTACCACTATGGTAATGATAATCTTAAAGAGCAGTTCAATACCGAAAAAAAGCAGGATTAAAACCCAAATAATAATTGTCGATTCGACAATTACTCAAATGTAAACCTTAACGTTGGATTTATTCATAGCCCACATAATCCCCCGCCTCAACTTTAATTGACAACCCCCCTTACGACTATTCCGATGATCCTTCCGTAGCAACTGTGCCATTGGAAGCAATCATCCTGACCGCGCCACAGTTATGACATGTGTATTTCCAAACAGGCATTTTGACCATGAACATAGGGGTAAACACCGGGCGGAGTACCATAAAAACTACCGCCGCGATAATTCCGGTTATAACCGACACACCACCCAGAACGATTGCAGCCACGATCCCGACCAAAATAGCGACAATCACGGCTAAACCTATGCCTCCAATCGTCCTACCCCACTGGATTGATTTGTCTGTGGGTAAAGCGCCTTGGGACTTCAGGTTTTCTTTTATCTGCAGAGGCACCGGCGACGTGAACTGTGAGACCTGAAAAGTACGCTGCTCCGAGCAACCGGGACAGTTTATCGTGAAATTGCCTTCGGTTAGATTGAGCCCTAGCCAAGAGACGCAGTCTGGATTGGCAGGTGATTCTTCGTCTTTTTTCATCTGTTTTCTCCTCACATTTTCTGTCTAAAAAGTTATTTTATAGTTCTCCATATACTGTCTCAAGTTGCAAATTTTTCATTGCCTATAAAATTCATTTTTATTATATATTATTAAATATTAAGGAATTATAAATCTAATGGCAAAGATTTTCTGGGAGCGAACAACAAGTGGCGAGAAAAAGAAATTAAATTATTTAACAGCATAAAAAAGGAGGGAAGCTTAAAGCTATCCCTCGACAATCACATAATCCTCGCAATATAATATACAATATCTAGCGTTTATTATCTAAATTTGCTCGGAAATCTTACTAATAGATAGAATTTTATTGTCAATAAGACGATAGTTATTAATAATACTGATACAATGATGCGTTGATTTTATATTTTGCAATTGAATATTGAGTAATTGTCAATTGCCTGTCCGGCCCCGAACATTCGGGGTCAGTTGACGGGTGAAGACGGATTAACTGTCAATTTTTTCCAGTGGAACTCTCTTGGAATAATTGTATATGCAGCTCATCCAACTGTTTTTTATCAACCTCACTGGGAGCACCATCCATGGGTGACTGGGCAGTGGTGGTTTTGGGGAAGGCAATCACATCACGAATAGAATCTTCTCCTGTTAGAATCATGATCAGACGATCAAAGCCAAAGGCAATACCGCCATGCGGCGGTGCCCCATATTCGAATGCATTGAGAAGAAAACCAAATTTTTCCTGTGCTTCTTCCTCAGATATTCCCAAGGTTTTGAACATCTTTGTCTGAAGCTCACGATCATGGATTCGGATACTGCCACCACCAATTTCATATCCGTTGATTGCCATATCGTAGGCACGTGCCTTTACTGCACCCGGGTCGCTTTCCATCTTGTCTATATCTTCCGGTTTTGGAGATGTAAATGGATGATGGCGGACAATAAAACGACTGCTTTCCCGGTCTCTCTCTAAAAGCGGAAAATCCACAATCCATACAGCTTTATAGTCATCTTTTCTTATTAGTCCGAGTTCATTCCCGATGGCCAGTCGAACAGCACCAAGTGCTGTAAGTGCGGTTTCCCATTCATCTGCCATAAACAAGACAATATCACCTGCTTTAACATTGCAGGTCTTAATCAATGTTTTTGCTGCATTTTCAGAAATAAATTTTGCTATACCCCCGCTAAGGCCTTCCTCAGTCAACTTGACAAACGCCAGTCCTTTTGCCCTGTATTTTTTGGCCAAATCGGTTAATTGATCAATTTTCTTTCGGGAAAAGGCCGCACCGTCTGAAACTTTGAGTGCCCGAATAACACCTCCGTTTTCCATGGCGTTCTTAAATACGGTAAAATCTGTCTGCCGGGCAAAGGTTTCAACATTTTTAATTTCCATGTTGAAACGGATATCCGGTTTATCAGAACCATAACGTTCCATAGCCTCATCAAAGGATAATACCGGGAACGGGGTAGGAATGGTAATATCAGCAGCTTCTTTCGAGACCGTAACGATCATCTCTTCCATAATACTGCGAATATCTTCTTCGTCCACAAAAGATAACTCACAATCAATTTGTGTAAATTCCGGCTGACGATCGGCACG
>JAGLUM010000129.1 GCA_023134755.1 Fidelibacterota bacterium
CATGAAAGGTGTAGAATTGGTCCCCGATAGGGATGGAGCCGGTTTAAGTATTCGCGGTGGAGAAGTTCAGGAAACGGATATCCAAATTGATGGTATCTCCTCCCGTGATGCCCGGTCCGGTAATTCATACCTTTCCCTTAACTCATCGTCAATTGAAGAATTGCAAGTGCTGACAGGAGGTTTCGAAGCAAAATACGGCGGAATCCAGTCAGGACTTATTAATGTGGTAACCAAAGAAGGATCACGCGAAAAATTTGATTTTTCTGGTCGTTTTCATTATACCCCGGCAGGTCAACAACGATTTTTTGGTGAAAATCCCTGGGGTGAAGATGGACTTATTTACCGTATTTTCGCGGATACCAGTGAAAGTGGCTTTGCTTATATCGGTGCGGGTGAAGATACGGCAGGGATCATACCCATAGAATTTTCCGGCTTTGATGGTTGGGATAACCGCCGTGAAGGAACCCGGAATATGGATAATATTGGTCTTACGCCCGGTCGTATGGCATCGGAACAAAAACGACAGATATGGTTAGTGCAACATCCGACCTATGACGTCGCGGTTCGTCCGGATATTTTCTTTGAGGGCACGCTAACGGGACCCGTTCCACTGACAAAAAATGTTACCTTTATGCTTGCGGGTAAATTAGAGCGCTCTGAATTTGCCTATTCCCTCGGTCCAAGGGACTACTATATGGATTGGAACAGCCACCTAAAGGTGACCATGCGTCCCAGTGATAAGACAAAGATATCGATGAGCGGAATGTATGCACACATGGCAAGCAATACCACGAGCAGGCCAAGTACGCTCGGAGGCGGTTTGCAGGACTATTCAAGTCGCTTCGGATATTTAAGTAATTCTCAGCAGGCCGTTGTACAGCAGGCTCAGATTCTTTCCAATTGGTCCCAGATGTACAATAAAAGCTTCTTACAAAATCTCGATCAATATTGGTTTATGGGTGGGGTAAAAGTGAATCATGCGCTGACACCGGCATCCTATTTTACCGTCGAAGCGCAGGTGAATTATCAAGATAACAATATTTCTCCCATGTCTGTGGATCCGACGCTTGAATCATCTTGGGTTGAAATTGATTCAACCATGCAGATAATAAATTATCCAAGTATAGGAACACCCTATGGGTCAACAAATTATGCAAAAGACATAACCGATTTATTCTATATCTACGGTGGTCTTCAAGCGATAGATTCCTCCTATACGGTGTCTACAACGCTGAAAGGAAATTATACCGCACAGATGGGAAGATATCATGAATTTGAAGCAGGTTTTAACTTTAATTATACCCACTCATTTGTGTACAGCGGTACATGGTATCAATCCCGACAAATGTTCACACCCGGTGTTCCGGATACCTGGCAGTATTATACAGCAAAGCCAATTGAAGCCGGAATATATGTACAGGATAAACTGGAATTGGAAGGCATGATCGCAACCATCGGTCTGCGTGGTGATTATTTCAACCCGCAAAAAGATAAATTCCTGCTTGCACATCCTATTGATCAGGCTTACCCGGATTTTTATAATCTAACTTATCAGTATCTCCCGGGCAGTTGGGGTTCTTATGAACGCTGGGTGGAATTCCGTGAAATGCTGGATACACCACCAAATTGGCCTGTTGAAAAATACCGAGGAGAATTCAAGGTTTCACCGCGACTCGGTGTTTCTTTTCCAGTAACGATCAATAGCAAAATGTACTTCAATTACGGACATTTTTACCAACGCCCGAATTATACCTATTTGTACAATCTTGCCATTACTGGAGATAAAGCAATTTTACCAACACCGGAATTACCGATGGCAAAGACGGTTTCATATGAATTTGGTTATGAACAGCGATTCCTTGGTGATTACTTTGCAAATGTAGTGGTCTATTATAAAGATATGTCCAATATTCCACTCCCGAGAACTTACATTAATTACTGGGAAGAATTTCAGGCCACAAAATACGAGTCCGACGGATATGCTGATGTTCGTGGTGTGGAATTACGACTGGAAAAAAGTGCCGGAAGGTTCTTTACCATGTGGTGTAATTTAGATTACATGCTGAAGAGTTGGGGACAATCAGGTGTAAAATACATCTATGAAAACCGTGTTACGGCTGTTGATGAAGAACGGTCGGCGAATATATCGACACTAACACCGCTACCGAAAGCAAATATTGCGATATCTCTGCATACGCCACTGACTTTTGGTATTCCACTAGGTGGTATTTATCCCCTTGGTGGATGGCGCATTAATCTGAACACAAAATGGGCAGATGGCGGTGAGGCTGTTATTAAAACAGACCCTATAACCGGTGCGCAGGATAAAGCGAATATTGTGGATTACAGCAGTACCGACTTGAAAGCCGGTAAACGCATAAAAATAGCTGATCATTATATCGAATTGGGTGTTACGATTACAAACCTTTTTAATCAGAAACGCTTGTATGTCGGTGGAATGAGCACAACGCAATATAATAATTATAAAGAATCACTGAAATTTTCCTTCGAAGAAGGTGATGAACATGGTGATGATAAGTGGGGCGAATGGGACAAGGAGCATATCAATACCGGTTGGTTTGAAGCCCCAATATTCCTGAATCCACGCCGCGTTGTTGTCAGTTTATCGGTTGATATTTAAGGAGCTTATGATGATACGACAAACAAAAAAATCTATAGGCATAGTATTATTGCTTGCAGTTACCATCGTGTTTGCGCAAAAGAACTATAATGGTGCGCCCATGTTCCTGAATGTGAATGCGATTAATTTTTCACTGAAAAAATCGAATGGAGAAGGACAGTTTAGCAATCAATACAGCTGGATGCTTACGGGCGACAATATGGATCAGACAGAAGAATGGTATTTCCCAGCAGATCGTTGGCATTCTCAAATGTTGTACCAGATATTTAATCCAATCTGCTTTGATGACAATGGATTTACAAATGAAAAAGGTCAACACAAAATCATTCCCTATAAATGTGTCAACTACGCAAAAAATGATTTTTCTCATGAACGCCGGCGGTATCGACCACCCAATGTGAGTGTGGATAATGTGCCACAAAATCAGACATACACATGGGAGCTCGATCCAGATATTCCTTCAGATATTATTGCTGAGTGGGAAGATATTTACACGGCATATGGCATGCGTGCACACGTAAAAATGTATGCTTATAGTAATCAAAATCATGAGAATTACTACATTTATCAAGCAAGCATGAAATTCACGGGTGAAACGCGCCGCCCGATAGAATTGCCCGATACATCGGATTTCTATCCGGAGCAAACGGTAAATATGTATTGGCCGATCGAGTTTAGTTTTGGACCCTCGAAGGTAGGTGAATATATGGCAACTGGCGGTTGGATGTATGAATCGGAAGATGATCTGGACTCTTGGTTTGCTGATGAATTACAATTACCAGGTGGCAATCGGGATTCCCTAAAAGTTGCTTATTATTGGGATTACAAAGCCGCGGGAGTAAGGGCATATCGAAACGGAAGTGCTGATGATTCTGGAGATCCTGACCGCGTAAATGGTTATCTACATTCACCGCAAATCCCCGGATATGCACTTCTACATGCTGCAAAAAATAGTTTTGATCCCGCCGATGATGATATCGAACAACCCTATTCGATTCCACACGCAGATATCGTGAACGATCTCTGGGGCCGTGCAGATGTTGGTGTACGTGATACCTATATTGGTGATGATAGTCGTGGCAGATTTCCACTGGATCCGATTACAGAAGGTTGGATGGGGCCCAATGATACCCAAAAGGGTCCTATGCGCTTCGTCACAGTCGGACCTTATACTCTAACACTGGATTACGAAGGAAATGTAGATTCGATATGTGTCGTTTATGCAGTGGGAGTTGGAAGCATCGATCATGAAACTGCTGATTCGGTTGGACGTGCTTGGCTGAATGGTGATATAACGGATGCCGATAAGCGAGATGCGATCCTGACAGGAAAAGATTCCCTGTTTCAAGCGATGGATCGAGCAAATTGGGTTTGGAATCGCGATTTGAATATCCCTGATCCGCCACCTCCGCCCGATGTGAATGTAATCAGTGGTGCAGATCGTATTACGGTTGAATGGTCGTATCCCAATGATGATTATTATCTGGATTCTGATACCCACGTTGATGACTGGTACGCGTGGCGCGTATACAAAAAGAAAGGCGCAGCAACGGTAAATGACCCCGGTGATAACTACAGCGGCGAAAAATGGGAAATGGTTTATGAAACGACAGACAGATATGAAATAAGTTATACCGATACAAGTGTCACACGTGGTGTATCTTATTACTATGCCGTAACTGCGATGGATGACGGAAGTCAGAATACGGATGGATTGTTTCCCGGTCAGAAGCTGGAAAGCTCAAGGTACACAAATAGGAGCAAGCTTCCGGCACGTTCGTTCAAGGCCGGTTTAAGTACAACACGGGAAGTGAGAGTTGTTCCCAATCCGGCAACCCTGAATGCAGGTGCCATGGGCTTCCCTGGAGATGAGAATCAGATCATATTTGCGTATCTTCCCTATAAATGCAAGATTAGGATATATACTGAAACCAGTGATTTGGTAGATGAATTTGATCATGTCGGAACAGATCAGGAGATATGGCATCAGAAAACAGATAACAACCAGTACATTTCCAGCGGTATTTATATTCTATATATCCTGGAAGCTGAAGATGCCGAAGGCAATAAACTGCCTAATGAATATGAAAAATTCGTAATTATTCGCTGATAATGATGAGGTACATTATGAAAAAAAATATATATAATTTCATGATCGTTTTATTAATAGCTCTCATTCCTGTTCTGGTTTGGTCTGTAGAGAAGAAAGCACAGGTGGGATTTCGGTTTCTCGAAAATCCTATCAGCGCCGAAGCCATCGGTCAGGGTGGTATGGGAGTTTTAGGTATCGAAAACGCCAATACTGTTTTCTGGAATCCGTCAGGTCTTGGCTGGATAGAAAGCAAGTATGATGTTTCTGCTAATTATACAAGAGGAATTGCGGACATCAATTATGGTGCGTTTGCGGGTACGTTTTCAATTGGAAAAATCGGGATTATGGCGATTGACCTGATTTATATGGATTACGGTAATTTTAACGGAACAATCAGGGCAGATAACGATGACGGTTTTATTGAAACCGGTACTTTTTCACCAACAGCCTTTGCGGTGGGTATGAGTTTTGCCCAGAGAGTATCTGATAGATTTTCCTACGGTGTCCGGCTAAAATATGCCTACCAAGATCTGGGTTCTGTTACGATTGGTGTAGGAGGAACGGACGTAGATGATACTCTATTGGTAACGGATATAGTTGAAAACAAGCACGGGGAACCGGCAATAGATATTGGCGCAACCTATGATTTTATGAATAGCGGTATCCGCTTCGGAGCAGTTATTCAAAATGTTTCAAGAGAAGTGACATATGTGCGTGAAGCTTTTCCGCTGCCGTTTTCAGTCAGTTTCAGTCTGCGTGCGGATTTACTAAAGCTGTTAAATAAAGATAATAATCTCCATCAGCTTATTGTCGGCATTGAAACCACCCACCCAAGAGATTACAAAGAAAAAGTTAAATTCGGTTGTGAATACAGTTATTTAAATTCTTTTATTGTTCGTGCAGGTTACAGAATTAATTATGATGAACGCGGTTTAACCTTAGGCTTGGGATTAAACAAAAAAATCGGCAATACCCGATTACGATTTGATTACGCATATGAAATTTATGATTCCTTTAATGGTGTCAATACATTTACGATCGGGACCTCATTTTAAATTGTAATCATGGCGCAGATAATGTAAATTTATTATGATGTTCAAGTATGTTATAAACTGCAGACCCTACAATCATCCGGAGCAGGTGGTTCATCTTGCCCTGGAAGATGGACGTATACACCATATTGAGTACATTCTTCCAAAAAACTCAGACGTAATTTTTGATGCGGAAAACCGCATTGCTGCCCCCGGATTGATTGATACACATGTTCACGGATGCGGAGGAGGAAACCCGTCTGACGGTAAGAAAAGCAGCCTCAGAACAATGGCTGCCACTCTCTGCCGACTGGGAACCACATCTTTTTATGCTACAAGTTTTTATTGTCCCGGTTCTGATACTGCATATTTAAAATTAATGGCAGACTATAAATCCGGAATCCTTGATGCGGATTGTCTGGGTATTCATTTGGAAGGTCCTTTTATTAATCCAAAACGGAAAGGGGGAATTCCTTCAAATTGTTTGACGACACCGGATGAGCGTGTGTTTCTGGACATTCTGAAAGTTTGTAATGACAGGCTTTCCATCATGACCCTGGCACCGGAACTAGATCACTCAGATAAAATATTAAATATATGCCATAAAAAAGGTATTGTAGCTTCATTTGGTCATTCGGATGCAAATTTTAATGAAGCCCGTGAGGGATTAAAGCAGGGAATAGGATTGGTAACTCACATCACTAATGCCATGCGGCCGTTTAATAACCGGAAACCGGGACCTCTGCCTGCCATTCTTGAATCCGGTATTCCTGTTCAGATAATCAGTGATGGAGTACATCTCCATCCAGAAACTGTAAGTTTTATTTATCATATATTAGGACCTGATCGCTGTATATGCATTACAGACGGCATTGAAGCTACCGGATTAAAGGATGGTGAATATATTTTTCAGGGTAAACCATACAAATCTGAAAACGGTGCTGCATTTTATAGCGATGGAAGTGGCCTGATCGGAACATCTCTCAGCCTTTTTGATATCATGATGCGCTTTAAAAAATTTACAGACTGCTCTCTTTATGAAGCTGTAAAAACTGCTGCTGAAAATCCTGCCGTTTGTCTTGGAGTTGATGACCGGAAAGGATTTATAAAATCGGGTTATGATGCTGATATCATATTTATCAATAAGAATGATACCCTTCATGCCGTGATGAAAGCGGGCAAGTTAGTTTAGATAGTCTTCAGCTGTCAGCAATCAGCTAAATACTGAAAGACCTGATATATCAATTCATCGTCATTTTAAATTTACCGTGTCCGGCGTAGTCACGGCGATTAGCCGAACGGAGATGGAGTTCAGAATCTAAATAGTTTGATACGATCCTCCCGGAACAAATAATTATCCTGTCTCATACATAATTAGAGAGATATCTACGGGGGTAGAGTATGAAACGAAACGTGTTTCTCATTATTATTATCTCCATTCTTTTTGCTTATATCGAAAGTTCCATTGTAGTGTATTTGCGGGAAGCCTATTATGAAAACGGTTTTCCGTTCCCGCTAAAGATGATGGCTGTTCATACCTTGTGGGTAGAGATTGGTAGAGAGATGGCAACACTGCTATTTCTGGCAGCTTTGGCATGGTTGGCAGGGAAAAACCTGCGACAGCGGTTTGCCTATTTTGCACTGGCTTTCGGTGTCTGGGATATCTTTTATTATATTTGGTTATATGTTTTTCTGCAATGGCCGGAATCATTGCTTAGTTGGGACTTGCTCTTTCTAATTCCCATACCATGGACCGGCCCGGTCTTAAGCCCTATTCTGGTATCATTAGCCCTTATTAATATTGCGACTATCATGTTTATTTTAGACGCTAAAAAACGTCCGCCGCTACAGCTCACGATCCGGGACTGGCTCGGTGAGGGGATATCCGTGGGATTGATTCTGCTGTCGTATTTCTGGAATATCTCTCGCATCAATTGTCCCGAAGAACTTTTACATTATCCCTGGAGTCTTTTAATCGTTGGATTAATACTGGGTTTGGGTATTATTTATCATCGCCTGTGGGAGCAAAGCAGATCAAAGAAATCTTTATTAAAACCTGAAGGCTGACTATTGAGAGCTAATTTTCAATCGGACGTAAATTCGCTTTTCTGCAAAACAAAAAAGTCGATTTCTTTTGGCATTACCGTGATTTCCATGGGTGTTACGCCAAAAATTTCACCTTCCGGATTCAATATTTTCGGGGGAGTGGTTTCTATTTTGAAATGCTTGCCTTGATATACTTTAACGTAAGGATTATTGAGATGCTCTCCGGAATAGACCGTTGGAAACGCTTTTAACAATTCTTTTTTAGGCATATTTTCGAGAACAACAGCTTCAATAACACCGTCATCTATAACAGAGTTTGGAGAAATTTTCATATTTCCGCCAAATATGGTTGAATTTGAAAAATTTGTAAGTACACCCTCATACTCATATATCACACCATCGACTTCCAGCTTGGTATGATGCGGTTTAAAGCGCATTATTTCAGCGACCGCGCAGACTGTATATACTGATTTACCCAGATATTTTTTATATTTATTTCCGGTAGCAACTACATCGGTAGGTATCCCAAGCCCGATACAGTTCACGGAATAATAATTTTCACCTTCTGTGGTGAATTTCATAATATCCACGGATTTGATTGATCCTTTTAGAACGGCCAGTACACCGTCTTTCCAATGGTGCATTCCAAGATCCTGCGAAAAAGAATTCCCGGTACCAACAGGAATGACCCCGAAAGGAGGACGTTTTTTTACGGATGTGTTATTCATAATGCCGTTTAAAACTTCATATGTCGTCCCGTCACCGCCAACTGCAACAATGGCATCACAAGAGTTTAAATCAATATGTCTTGCGATTTCGGTAGCATGGTTACGGTAAAGCGTGCGGTAATCAACCACTTTATGCCCGTATTTTCTTAAAGATTGAATCACTAAAGGAGAAAGTCTATTTCCGCGGCCGCCTCCGGAATTCGGATTGTAAATAAGTTGAATGATCATAATAAATGCCCCTGTGTTTAAATGAGATAAAAAATAATCATTATATTTCAATTCACAATATAAAAAATTAATTATTCTTTTAAACGAGCACAGCTTCTTGTATTTCAATATTGAATTCATTAAAATAAAGACGTATGTTTAAAATAATTACGCTAATTATAACAAAACTAGAATAAAGAGGTGTAAAAGATGAAAAAAATAACATACTTATCGCTCATTCTGATTGCCGGACTGCTTCTAAGTTCATGTTCAACAATGAAAATTGTACATAATAAGCAGCGCGATAAACTGATGAAAAAAGAGAAACAATATCGCCTGCTCGGCGGTATCGCGGAAATTGGTGAGGCTAAAAGTCAGCGCGAGGATATTGCCCGCGATAAGGCCCGCACTGATGCTTATATCAAAATAGGGCAGAGTATTCAGTCACGTATTGACGGAATATCCACTTTATATATCAAGGAACTTGGCAGCGGAGATGATTCCGAGATCAAAGAATCATTCGAAAAGATAGCTCAGGTCATTATTAATACCACCATACAGGGGATTTTTTCTGTAAAGGAAACCATTACCCTGCAAAAAGGGGTATATACCGTATATGCCCTCTATGCTATCACTCCCAGATCGATCAATACTCGACTTATGAATGAACTGAAGGCACAGCAACCGGAAATCTATGAACGTTTTTCACTTTCCAAGAGCTATGAAAATATGGAAAATGAGGTTTTTGAATATGAGAAAGAAATTAAACAGTAGGTATTCATAAAATTAGATGATAATTGTAGGGGTTCAATATATTGAACCCCTTTTTATATCTGCACAGACAAAGCATTGCCTTGTCTTTACCAATTATATATTTATTTTATTTCAGATACAAAAGATATTGCGCAGCCGCCGCCGGGGGCGAGGTTTAGATTAATATTACTGCGGTGGTAAACGGTGACGGTATCAATCTGGTAATCGGTCGGATTATCATCCCAATGAGCATTTTTCCCATCAGAATAAATTATCGCTGTGTACTTTTTTCCCCGGTCAAGGAAATTACATTCTATAGAAATCCGGCGTTCATCTTCATTGGTAATACTGCCTAGAAACCAATTTCCCGTTCCGCGTTCCTTACGTGCGATAGTGACAAATTCACCGATCTCACCGTCCAGGACACGGGTTTCCTCCCAATCAACACCCACATCGCGAATAAACTGAAAAGCGGGATGTCCCCCATAATTCTCAATAAGGTCCGGCAGCATTTGGATCGGACTGTAAATTACGACATATAATGCCAACTGGTGGGCGATGGTTGTGTTCACCTGATTGAAATTCTTGTATGGGGTGAGTTTGATATTGAATATTCCTGGGGTATAATCAATTGGACCTGCAAGCATGCGTGTAAATGCAACAATTGGCAGATGCTTCGGTGGATTGCCACCATCGGGAGACCAAGCGTTAAATTCTTGTCCGCGCAGTCCTTCCCGGGAAATAGCATTGGGATAAGTGCGTCGAATACCGGTGTCTTTAATCGGTTCATGCGCGTTAACCGCAATATGTGCGCGTGCAGTGGTTTCCACTACCTTCCGGTAGTGATTTACCATCCACTGGCCGTGGTGATATTCGCCTTTGGGAATGATTTTTCCTACATAACCCGTTTTAACAGCCGATATCCCGAGCTTATTCATCAATGCATACGCCGTATCAAGCTGCTGTTCATAGGTACGCGGCGCCGCGGAAGTTTCGTGATGCATAATGATTTCCACACCTTTGCTTTTTCCGTAGGCAACAACCTCTTCCAGATCATAATCAGGGTAGGGGGTGACAAAATCAAATACGCCCTCGCGGTCAAAATCACCGAACCAGTACTCCCAACCGGTGTTCCAGCCTTCCACAAGAAGCGCACCAATATCATTTTCGGCACAGAAATCAATATATTTCTTCGCGTATTCCGTTGTCGCCCCGTGCCGTCCGCTTTTATAATCCCATGTCCTCGTCCCGATATGCATATCCCACCAAATGCCCATGTATTTAGTCGGTTTAAACCAAGGAATATCGAATTTTGCCGGAGGATTGAGATTAAGAATGAGATTAGATTCAATTAAATCACCGGCCCGTTCAGCAATTTGGATGGTTCGCCAGGGTGTGCTAAACGGTGTTTTCACGATTGCTTTAATTCCTTTGTCATTACCAACCAATTCACTTATCATCCTATAATTCTTATTATCTATTTTTAA